>PKTV01000107.1 GCA_002868985.1 Desulfobacteraceae bacterium
AATAAACTAAAGCTTGACCGATCCCAGCTCTTAAAGCTGAACCACTATCACCTTTTTTTATTTCAATTGCAGGAAAAAGTGCGCTGTGATACCAAGCAAATAATATCGAAAACCGGGCAACAACCCGTCAGATACCGAACAAAACCAAAAACAGCGCAAAATGATAAAAGATATCAGAGATAAATCCTATATTACTCACGAAGATATCCTTGCATTAAACTTTATCCGGAAACCCGGTGCCTATGTGTTTCGAAAATATCATAAGCAGGGATTGAGGTCTCATATCATGGAGGTGCTGGATCCGGGAGATTTTTTAAAACAGAACAAAGGAGAAATTGTTGATGGGATTCGAATTTATCCATGGGCCAAGCCTCTAAAAATGCTTAGAATTTTTAGAACAAACTTTTCTTCCACAAAAGAAGTATGTCAAGAGATCAAAAAGCTAAAAATCGTCGAAAAATATCTCCCGGATGATTCCTATGCAAAGTCCGATGAATTTATCGTGGATTATATCTGGAATAAGAACCACGATTTCATCCTTTGCGGCCTACAGGAGTACGTAGAGGGTGAAGTATTGAACCCATGGGATCCGATTTCCGAACATCAACTTGCCTGTCTTTTTACCCCCATGGAAGGCCATGGAACCAATGGATTTCAAATGGCATCGGAACAACTGATTCACAAATTTCAGAAAAAAGTTGAACATTTCATAGCGAGCGTAAAAAAAATGATTGTAGAAGCCAACTATGTTCCTGATTTTGCGGGGGTGGAAAATCTTCTCATCACCCCAACCGGGAATATTAAACTTGTCGATATTAACAATATTTCCAAAGTTTCTTTAGGACCGGAGATCAGCTTGGATGATAAAGGTTATCCGGTGTGTGATAAATCCATTGAAGCCATATCAATGCTTGAAAAAAAACTTCTGGGAAAGCCCGTTGATAAAACCGAAAGAGTATATAAAATATTTCTTGATCCCCAAAGAATGAAGGAAGTGGGTGCTTTAGAAGAAAAGTTTCATCTCTCGGCCATGAGCAAGCTGGTTTATCGTTGACCTCACATTTTTACTAATGATCGCGCTGAAGGAGACCACGGATGAGTCCCCGTTATCGATTTGATCGAATGGAAATTGCCGGCTCTTTAGGAGACCTGGGAACCCTTCTTCCCATTGCCATCGGAATGATCCTCATCAACGGTTTAAGCCCCACGGGGATGTTTTTTTCCATTGGCATTTTTTATATATTGTCCGGAATGTATTACGGCATTACGGTTCCGGTTCAGCCTATGAAGGTCATCGGCGCATATGCCATTGCAACGGCAATGACGCCGTCCCAGGTGATGGCTTCAGCAGCCTTGATGGGCCTGTTTCTTTTGATTATCGGCGGAACCAACGCCATCACCATTATCGGCAAGTATACTCCCAAACCGGTGGTCAGGGGGGTTCAGATTTCAACCGGAACGCTCCTGATGGCCCAAGGCGTAAAATTCATGATCGGCTCGTCAAAATTTCAAATGGCGCGGCAAATGGCAGAACCTTATTTGACCATACAGCACATAGGGCCCTTACCGGTCGGGATCGTTATTGGGATCGTCGGTGGTGTTTTGACGCTTCTGCTGCTTGAAAACAAAAAATTTCCAGCCGGGCTTGTCGTCATATTGGGCGGAATTTTTCTGGGATTGGTTTTGGGGACCCACGAAGGTTTCGACACACTTAACATCGGTATTTATTTTCCAGAATTGCTGCCCTTCGGGTTGCCGGCCGGTGCTGACTTTACCTTTGCATTTTTTGCCCTGGTGCTCCCGCAACTGCCCATGACCTTAGGAAACGCTGTTATCGCCAACGCAGATTTGTCCCATGAATACTTTGGGAAAGATTCCAAAAAAGTCACCTATCGGGCCTTAACCCTCAGCATGGGGTTGGTCAATCTGTTGAGTTTTGTGGTGGGCGGCATGCCGCTTTGCCATGGGGCCGGAGGATTGGCGGCCCACTATCGATTTGGCGCGCGCACGGCGGGTTCCAATTTAATGATTGGAATTTTATTTCTGGCACTTGCTTTTTTTCTCGGTATCCATGCCCTTTCGGTGGTGTACCTTTTGCCCATGGCCATTCTAGGGGTCTTGTTGATTTTTGCCGGAAGTCAGCTGGCATTGACGGCCATCGACATGAAAACGAGAAAGGATTTGTTTGTTTCACTGCTGATATTGGGGATTACACTGGCTTCAAATCTGGCAGTAGGGTTCTTGGTGGGTATTGTCGTTGCCTATGTTTTAAAGTCCGAAAGGTTAAATGTATAAATTTTCGGTTACTTGAGGGGTCGGGTAGTTTTTCTGAATCGTCGCTCCATGGATAATCTTTTTTTAAAACGCGTGAACTCGTGGCAAGGACTCGTAAAGAAAGAACAGGAATCTATCTTTAAAGAATCAATAGGTTTGCCACACAAGCTGAATTTTCTTTTAAAGGTGAGATTTCGGCATGCGTCTGTTCTTTCTAACGATTCCTAAGCCACTCAAACAGCACCCGCTTTAAAAAAAGATCATCCATTCCGCTTATCATATCACAATTTGAAATGCTCAAATGGTGCCCATCCATAAATGAGGATTTTTGTTCAAGATCAAGGCATGCGAAAAAAATAACCGCAGGCATATAGTTGATATTCCGAGGATTATTTTTTGAGCATAACGCAGAGATTGGGCAAAAAGATCATTTATGGCTGGGCACAAGTTAGGTTTTGATTGTCCACAAGACAACAGGAACCAGCAGTATCAACAGAATAATCAGCAAGCCTGGAATCGAGATATACGGTTGATACCATGGGGCACCTTTAAAGCGTGCTTTTTTGACTTCCGACAGAAACCAGTTGCCCAGCAATATGGCAGCCACCAGCGGGGCGATGATTCTTACAATCGTTGTTAACGTCTCCACATCGTTCTCCACGTCAAAGTTTAAACCAGACGGCTTTTCTTTCCGTCAATGGTGTCTTCAAAAATCATCTAATTTCTTTTTGGTTTGCTACCCTATCATATCCTAAAACAAGTAGGCAATCATTATACCGATTAAAGCGTTTTTAAAAATCTATTGAACTCATCCGGTCTTATTGATAAGGGTTCGACAATTGGATCTTTTATGCCTGATCCGTAAATATAGCCGATAGACTCTGATTTTTTTTATAACACGTTAGCCTTTTGAAAACTTTGCCGCTTCAGGTACAATTAAATTTTTTCTGAAGCTCCTTTGAAATCGATTTGTTTCAAAGGATTAAACTATTACGATTTTTTTACTATGGAGGAATACAAAATGTCCCAAATGAAATGGAATAGCCCACCTGAAATGCAAATTGATACAAATAAAATCTATACAGTGACCGTCGACACCGAGAAGGGCCTGATTGAATTGGAACTCTATCCCCAACATGCACCAAAAACAGTCAACAATTTTGTGTTTTTGGCCAAAGAAGGCTTTTATGATGGTGTGTCTTTCCATCGAGTGATTTCCAATTTTATGATCCAGGGAGGAGATCCAACAGGAACGGGTAGCGGTGGTCCCGGTTATCAGTTTGAAGATGAAGTAAGGGAGAATCCGCTGACTCACGAGAGGGGTGTTATTTCCATGGCAAATGCCGGGCCGAACACCAATGGAAGTCAATTTTTTATTACACATTCCCCTCAAGGTCATTTAAATGGAAAGCATACTGTATTTGGTAAAGTCGTAAAAGGTTTGGATGTTGTGGATGAAATACAGGGAGGTGACACAATGCAACGGGTCACGATTCTCGAAGAATAGAGAAGTTCGCCGGTTGAGACAGGTTGTATGGTCATAAAAAAACCTGGTTCTATGAGCAATGTTAGAAAGTTACGGCTCTGTCTGAAGAATCGATGAAAGAGTTTGAAGTGAACTGAGGTTAAGGAGTTCTGCTAACTATATATAATCAATTTGTAAAAACTCAAACTCGATCTTACATCTCAAAATT
>PKTV01000178.1 GCA_002868985.1 Desulfobacteraceae bacterium
GATGGACACCAACTAAAATGACAAAAAGGTGCTTTAAAAATGATTAGAATCATAGCGTTTATACTCATTGTAATGCTGACCGGTCAGGCCCAGGCGATTCAGATAAAAATTGCAACAATTTCACCGGAAGGATCGGTCTGGATGGAAAAAATGCGCGAAGGTGCAGAAGAGCTGGCGCGTAAAACCAATAATCGGGTTGAGATGAAATTCTATCCCGGTGGTGTAATGGGGGATGACAAGGCGGTACTGCGTAAGATCCGTATCGGACAGCTTCAAGGCGGCGCCTTTGTCAGTGGCAGCTTATCCCAGTTTTATCCTGACAATCAGATTTACAGTTTGCCGTTGTTTTTCAGATCGTTCAAGGAGATCGATTATGTTCGTGAACGCCTGGACAAAAAAATTATTGATGGATTTGAGAAAGGCGGCTTTGTCATCTTTGGAATCGCCGAAGGCGGCTTTGCCTATGTCATGTCCACGGTACCGATACACAGCGTCGATGATATGCGCCAACAGAAAGTCTGGATTCCGGATAATGATTCGATGATTCTGGAAGCAATCAAAGCTTTTGACATTAGGCCTATCCCTTTGTCCATCGCCGATGTTAGAGCCGGTCTTCAAACCAGCCTCATTAACACCGTAACCACTCCGCCCATAGGGGCTCTGGCACTGCAATGGCATACACAGATTAAATATTTGATGGATGAGCCGTTTCTATACATTTATGGTGTACTGGCGGTGGATCGCAAGGCGTTTAAAAGAATATCAACCGGCGATCAACAAATTTTTCGGGAAATTATGGGCGAGGTGTTTAAAGACCTTGACCGGCGCAACCGAGAAGACAATATAAAAGCCGTGGAAGCGCTGCGTAAACAAGGAATAGAATTTATTAAGCCTTCTCCCGAAGCTCTAAAAAAATGGTGTAAAGATGCTTCGGAAGTCCCCAATAGACTGGTCAAAGCCGACAGGTTATCTCAGGAAATGGTGGACACCCTGGAGAACCTTCTTAAAGAATATCGTTTAAAGGAAGGAGTCCAGAACCCATGAATAAACAATCCAGCAAATCCCTTTTAGAGCGTTCGATGACGATCATTTACCGGGTGGAAGATTCGATACTAGTGGGATTACTGCTGTTGATGATTGTCTTGTCAGTTCTTCAAATTTTTCTTCGTAATTTTTTCGGAAGCGGTATTGTCTGGAGTGAAGTTTTGGTGCGTGTGCTTGTGCTGTGGGTTGGACTTATAGGGGCTATGGTGGCCAGCCGTCAGGGGAATCACATCAACATTGACATTATGAATCGGTATCTGTCGGGACGTGTAAAAATCGTTGTCAAATTTGTCATTGAGCTCTTTACGGCTTTAATATGTCTAGTCGTGGCCTATTACAGCCTGCAGTTTGTTCAAAGTGAATTTGCCTACGGCGGTGAATCTTTTGCAAAAGTGCCGATATGGCTGTGTGAATCCATCATTCCCTTTGCCTTTATGGTGATCTCGCTTCGCTATTTTTTGTTATCATTTATGAACTTCAAAAACATTATTGACTTCACATCGTGACCCTAACCATATCCGTTCTAATATTGATTTTTCTTGCCATCTTCGGCACACCACTTTTTGCTGTGATTCTGGCAGTTTCAATTCTTGGATTTCACTATCTGGGTGTTAACCTGTCGGTGATTGCCATTGAAATTTATCGTATTGCCGACACGCCGGTTTTGGTGGCATTGCCGTTGTTTACATTTGCCGGCTACATCCTCGCGGAAAGCCAGACGTCTCACCGGCTGGTAAGGCTCACCAGGGCATTTATTGGTTGTATGCCGGGGGGGCTGGCCGTTGTCGCTTTTATTGCCTGTGCGTTTTTCACGGCTTTTACCGGTGCATCAGGGGTGACCATCGTTGCCTTGGGCGCACTGCTCTATCCGGCGTTGACCGAGGCTGGGTATCGGGATAAATTCAGCCTCGGTTTGGTGACATCGTCAGGCAGCCTGGGTCTGCTGTTACCGCCTTCGCTTCCACTCATTCTTTACGGAATTATCGCACAGCAGATGAACATCGGGAAAAATGTGGCCATTAATGATTTATTTCTTGCCGGTATTTTTCCGGCACTTCTGATGGTGCTGATGCTGTCATTGTGGGGCCTTTGGGAAAACCGCCGAAATCCCATTCCCTGCGAGCCATTTTCATCAAAGAAAGCTGTTGCTGCCCTGCGTGAGTCGATATGGGAAATACCGCTACCGTTTTTTGTGCTGGGCGGTATTTACGGAGGGTTCTTCGCCATTTCCGAAGCTGCTGCGGTGACAGCCATGTATGTGATGGTTGTGGAGGTTTTTATATACAAAGAGATCAAAATCTCCCGGCTTCCCTCAATTATGCGGGAATCGATGGTAATGGTGGGCGGGATTTTGCTTATTCTGGGTGTGGCGCTGGCATCAACCAACTTTCTGATCGATGCTGAAGTGCCAATGCGCATATTTAATCTGATTCAGGCCCATGTGACCAACAAAATCGTATTTCTAATTTTGTTGAACATTTTGTTGTTGATACTCGGCGCCATTTTGGACATTTTTTCTGCGCTGGTCATTATGATTCCCATTATACTCCCTGTGGCGGTTAATTATGGGATAGACCCCGTTCATCTGGGCATCATTTTTCTGGCCAATATGCAAATCGGTTACTTCACGCCGCCCGTGGGTATGAACCTGTTTATTGCCAGCTACCGCTTTGATAAATCCATCACAGAACTCTACAAGGCGGCCATGCCCTTTATGATCGTGCTGCTGGCAGCATTGCTGATCATTACGTACTTTCCGGCGTTGAGCCTTTTTTTAATTCAAAGATAAGAACCCGATGTCAACTGAATCTTGCACGCCAAGGTTTCACAGATGAAATTTACGATTATCTACCTAGTGTCCATCCATAAATGGCCCTTTTTGTCCTGCTCGGCGTTCTCCGCGGGTTTCCGGCTGCGGTTTACAGACGTACGCCTTCCTGTCCCGCTTTGCGGGGACCGAAAACCCTTGTGCGGCCTGGATCAGAATTCAGGTAATGTAACTTAAATTGAGCGTTTCAATTTAATACACAACATTCTTAATGATAAAATCTATTGCAATTTATAAAATCAAATGTGATAAAATATTTACTGGTGCCGGTCTTCTTTTTAACACAGACGCTCCTTGTGCCAAATTTGTAATAATGTTAATTATTAGAATTGCTTAGAGCTTCAGGGTAATAACAGGGGATAAAATAAATGGCCGTAATCACGATCACCAAAGAAATGGCTACCGGTGGCAGAAAACTGGGACGGTTACTGGCAAAGAGACTCGACTATCAGTACGTTGACAAATCTCTTTTTCAAAAAATTGCAGAAGATCTGAATGTATCGGAAAGAACATTGGAATCTTTTGAAAAAAGCAGAGAATATCACATATCCAACACGTTTGCCAAGGCTTTCAGCAAATCCTATATAGAGCGAATTGTAGGATACGACAAAAGCGTGGTAGAAGAGGAAGAATATCAAAACAGCTTGAGAAACCTTATCCTGGAAACAGCCATAGAAGACAATGTTGTCATTATTGGACGAGCAGCATTCTTTTTCTTAAAAGATATGAAAAATTGCTATCATATTCGTTTGGTTGCACCAATGGATTGGAAAAAGAAATATGCTTTGAAAAACTATAAAATAAGCCCGGATCGCGTTCAGGAGTTTATAGAAAAAAGAGATAGAAATCTGCATTGGTTTCGCAGATCAATTTGCAAGGCGGGAGTTGACGACTCGCTCATGTTCCACTTGACGTTGAACATGAGCCTAATCCCCATTGAAAAAGCGGTTGAGCTTATCCTGTCCGTAGCAAATCTTTCCGGTTAGCCTTTTATCAGCCTACATATAAGTTCCTCAGCTTTATCGAAGGGTAAACAAGCTCGAGTTAAAATAACAGAATTCATATCATACTGATAGTAGAAAAATTA
>PKTV01000377.1 GCA_002868985.1 Desulfobacteraceae bacterium
AACGTAATACGCAGGCATCAGCGGAGCCATGAGTGTTTCGTCACGGGTATCGCCCAGGGATTCGACATCAACATCGATCATGGCCAGCCAACGAAAAAAAATCGTATAATCCGTCTCAACCAAAGGCAAGATTGCAAGCAGCTCGTCGAATAACGCTTTATCCGTGGCGGGCTCGTAAGTCTTTAAGCCCAGTTTTTGGGCCATCATGGCCTGCCAACCCTCTTGAAAATATTGCGCATTAACTTCCAGTGCCTGTTGCAGGGGTTCAATCTTGCCAATCAACGGATAGATGGCATTGGCCAGCTGAACGAGGTTCCAGTGGGCTATTTGCGGCTGATTACCAAAGCAATAGCGTCGGCCGATAGCGTCGGTGGTGTTCGGGGTCCAGTTGAGATCATAATCTTCAAGCCAGCCGTAGGGGCCATAATCAATGGTGAGCCCGAGAATCGACATATTGTCCGTGTTCATCACGCCATGCACAAACCCCACGCGCATCCAGTGCATGATCAGATCGGTGGTTGTTCGGCACACTTCCGCGAACCACTTAAGATAGACCTCCGGCGACGGATCGCCCAGATGGGGGAAATCGATGCGGATGGTATAATCCATCAGTTGCTTCAACACCTCTATTTCTTCACGTACGGCGAATATCTGAAAATTACCGAAACGTGTGAATGACTGCGCAACTCGGCAGACGACAGCGCCAGGTTCCGGTTTTGGATTACCGTCGTAAAACATGTCTCTCACGACCTGTTCGCCGGTTAATATAAGGCTTAACGCCCGCGTGGTGGGCACTCCCAAATGAAACATGGCTTCGCTGCATAAAAATTCACGCACAGAAGAGCGTAACACCGCTAAACCGTCTGCTGCGCGTCTATATGGTGTGGGGCCTGCACCTTTGATTTGCAAAGCCCAGCGTTCTGATCGTTGATTGATGATTTCACCCAAATTAATGGCGCGGCCGTCGCCAAGTTGCCCGGCCCAGGTGCCGAACTGATGGCCGCCGTAACAGGTAGCATAGGGCGACATACCCGGCAGAATACGATTGCCGACGAAAACATTTAGGAATTCATCGGATTCACAGGTTTCTACTGAAAGATCCAGCAATGATGCCACTTCCCGGGAAAAGGCAACTAGCTTAGGTGCGGTGACCCGTTTCGGCTGTACGAATGTGTAACACGCTCCTGTCACCTGGCGAGGCCGGTTGGTCGTTTCAGGGTCAGCCGGCAGCTCACGGGCAAAACGATTGTCAAACGTCAATGATGCCAATGTGCCGCTCTCAGTCCGTTGTTCTGCAAGGAAGTCGACAATCACTCTTCTCATTGTGTCGATATCGAATTTCTCGGCCTCATGGGAACAGTCCTCCGAACAGTTTTTATGATTTTGCAAATCTGTTTTCAGGGCCATGATTCCATCCTTTTATTCTGGGAAATTTGCCTGTGCGTTAAAATAACGGGTGATAGACCATTAAAGTTTTATCCAAAGCGGCAATGTGCTTCTCGCCTTTCGACATTGTAATCATTATTTGAGCTCATGCAACGAAACCTTGAGGTATTGTTAAGTGGTAAAAGATTTTGAGGAGTTGTTTCGGTATGATGAAATCGCTGCTTTACTTTTTTAAACTTGTCAACTAAATCTCAAACCTTGCGATGCTTAAGTCACTTCCCGCACAAACGTCACCAAAACTTGTATCATATTGGAAAAGTTCAACCTGGAGCCAATTATTGTTGATTACTTATATAGTAAACAAGAAATTGTACTAAACAGTGAAACCTATATTAAACACTTCGTGGCAGGATGGGCAGATAAAAAGCCATTTGGTGATACCGCTCTCTTTTTTGAACATAGAATGAAAACCATCTTTGTATCCACACGACGGGCAAATCTTAAACTCGTCTTTCATCTTAACGTCTTTAATTTTGTAATCCATACGATAGACGCCCTCTCCAAAATAACTTCCTTTTCAGTACATATATCAATAAAATCAAAAAAGGCAAATCCAGTGAAATAAATTTACCCCTTATTAAAAAACGATATTAAAAATTATAGCCGTTAATACATATTTCAATACCAGTTATCGGCCTTGAGCGTTATTCTTGAGATGGTTGAAAGATCACTGAGAAAGATCCAGCTTTTCAGGTTCACAAAGCAGCTCAGAATTTACAGATGTCAATCCGCAATTGCGGCACTGCCACCTTTCATTATTCACTCTGTTATGACAGTGTTTCGGAGGCTTTGATCCTTTCATGCCACACCAGTCCGACTTTCTACCCATACCCTCAATCTTGCAAATGTTATTGGCGTTCAGTGCAACAGCTCCACAGTTTGCACAAAAATATGCCCGTGTGTCTTTTGGAACAGTAACATGTTTTTTTCAGTCATTCTTGTACTCCCTATTTTTTGGAATAGGTTCTATTACTTTTTTTTCATATCCTTTCCACAGCATTGAAGAGGTACTGAACATGCGTCTTCTCCGATTCCACAACTACATGTTTTTTCAACCCTTAATTCTAAACCACACAATTCACAAAAAAATACATCTCCTTCATTCATTTCATGACAAATCGCCATGGATAACCTCCTTTTCCAATTATATTATGTAAGTTCTAATATGGGACGAATCCATTCGTTCAAATATATATACCTCTTTGTTAAGGTATTCTAATTTAATTATCAAGTCTTCTTTTCTGACAAAACCGGTTTTAACACCTTGGAATAATGCCGGGTGTTGAAAAAAGTAAAAAGTGTGGGAAATAGCAAGTTAATTTGGAACTATCTATGTAAGAAGTTATTTGAATTTTGCTGTTATAGATATCTGTCAATCACGCATCCTGAATCAACCCGAACTTTTTTTCATATATCATCAGAACGAAGAGGGCAAGCCCTTTGAAATGGACTTGCCCTCACTAAGAATTCAAATCACGACATGAACATACGAAAAATATAATCTAAATTTTATTTTGCCGAAATGTTACGATAAATATGGAACATCTAAAAATAAGACACATTATTTCTTTTTAAAATAGAGTGCCTCAAAATCATCAACTATACTTTTCAATTTAGTTACATTGGTTAAATCGGTTGTCTGTTTACATTTCATGCTGTAAATAAGCATCTGATGGAGTAAACCAAGTTGCTTTTCATAGTTTTCCATGTCCAACTTGATTCGCTGAGTCATAAAATATTGAGAAACAATTTCCTGAATTTCATCGGCATGATGCTCCTTATTCATAATCCAACGAACTAATTGATTGGAATTATGATGTTCGTCCTTTTCAAGCTCTATAATTCGCTTCATGGACTTCTCAACGGTTACAATATGCTCATTAATTATTTTTATTCGCATCTCATCGTCATATATTCCACAAGGTATTTCACAATGGGCATAGGCTTGAACGGAAAGAATAAAGATAAAAAAAGAACCAGCCAGAATTTGTAATAAAATCTTTTTCATAACAAAATCCTCCCTTAATTTTTTTTGATAAAATATACTTTTCTATTTTTCTTAACATCTGGTGCTGAGAATCTCCGACAATTTGAAGGTTTTTTTCCTCAGGAATTTGATTTTCTGTTAATTGAATACAATATCATTTTTGAACAGAGATTTTTGAGCGAAATCAAATTTGGAATATGCTGGCCATTATCGGAAATCCATTAAAATTAAATTTACTCTGATAAGCCTCACGATCATGGGGCCCTCGGTTACGTAGGATTTTCCCTTTCTTTTTTCAAAGACTACGCAATGGTCTCTGTACTTCGCTCCTAAACTCTTACAAGGTATTCCAACCAAAGCGAATAACAAGATCCGAATTAAATAAAGCACCCATCAGGCCAAAAGTCTATTTTATGGCATCTTCGAAGGGTGACATTCCAATTCGCTCAATCGTTTTGCCGAGGCCATTTTGGATGGTGGCGGGATCATTTACGAGCAGACGAGTGACTCAATTCAAT
>PKTV01000020.1 GCA_002868985.1 Desulfobacteraceae bacterium
ATACACGCTGTTCCGGGGTAAGCCTTTGACCGGTAGATCGGGGTGAGGCGGCGCTTTTGATTTCAGCTTTTCGATATTTGCCGTTCTGATGGTATCCAGTATATCTCCAGTAACGATGGTAAATTCCCATGGCTGGCTGTTTTCAGCCGAAGGGGCACAGGATGCAACTTCAATGATTTTTTTGAGAATATGTCGGGGGACCGGGTCGGCCGTAAAATCTCTGATGCTCTTTCGTGTTCTGATGGCTTCAATGATATTCACAATAGTACTCCTTTGATCCGCTTTGTTGATCATAAAAAAAATTGGAAGGTATCATGTATATTTAAATTTGAATACCCCGTTGTTTGTTGGAGTGAAAAGGAAATCCCGATTCATCGGGGTCGCAGCGCAGTGTAGATAGCGCTTTTCGGGGCTACGGGTGTAGGAATATTTGCCCACCGGAGGCGAGTTAACCTTTCGATTATTATATCCCGTCCCGCTTTCAGCGGGGCGGGAGTTTCATAAAATCGTTACACGATTTAATTTTGAAAAGCGTTTTTGAACGCGTGCCTTTTGAGTTGACAGGCAACCCTCTTTTATTATACTAAACTTCCTCGCATGTTATATTCTTTCCCATAACATTTATGATCGGTCTAATTCAAGACCGGATCTTTTTCGCGGTTTCGATTATTCTCTGATAAAATATCGGCGTTAAAATTACCGACTTTTTATATATAAAGTTCGTGTCGTTTTGTGATTTGAAAGATGGATAGTTATTTTTTTGTAGTTTTTTAATCTTAACACAACGATTGGGAGGATCTTCAAGATGGCTAAAAAATGGGTTTATCTCTTGGATGAAGTTGACCAGGCGGAAGCGTATGTCGGTGGTAATTGGGATGCGGTTCGCGGTTTGCTTGGGGGCAAAGGTGCAAATCTATCGGAAATGGTGCGAATCAATGTTCCTGTGCCCCCCGGATTTACGGTGACCACCGAGGCTTGCAACACCTATCTGGCTTCAGGCGAAACATTTCCCAAAGGAATGAGAGAAGAGATGCTTGAAGCTTTAAAAGCCATTGAAGAGACTACCGGAAAAAAATTTGGTGACCCGAAAAATCCGCTGTTGATTTCCTGTCGAAGCGGCGCCAAGTTCTCCATGCCGGGCATGATGGACACGGTTCTAAATATTGGACTAAACGAAAAGACAGCAGAAGGAATGATAAAATTGACCGGCGATGAGCGGTTTGTCTACGATTCTTATCGCCGTTTGGTGCAGATGTTCGGCAATGTCGTTATGGAAGCGCCCGATGAGGCCTTTGAGGAAGTCATCACCGAAGCCCGTGCAAAAGCCGGTGTGAAAACCGATGCCGAGCTGTCTGCCGATAATTGGAAGGATGTCATAAAAAAATTCAAAGTAATTTTCAAACAATACGCCGGCCGATATTTCCCGACCGATCCGTTTGAGCAGCTTTTTATGGCCACAGAAGCTGTGTTCAGGAGCTGGAACGGGAAACGTGCCGTCGACTATCGAAATGCCGCAGGGATTTCCCATGATTTGGGCACTGCGGTGACGGTTCAGACCATGGTTTTTGGAAATATGGGTGATGACAGTGCCACCGGGGTTGCCATGACCCGGGACGGCTCCACAGGAGAAAATAAAATTGAAGGCGATTACCTGACCAACGCCCAGGGCGAGGACGTGGTTGCTGGAATTCGTTTAACCAATGAGATCTCCAAATTAAAAGCAGAGATGCCAGAGGCCTATGGTGAATTTGAGAAAATCTGCAAACAGTTGGATACGCATTATCGTGAGATGCAGGACGTTGAGTTTACCATTGAAAAAGGCAAGTTTTGGATGCTGCAAACCCGCGACGGCAAACGAACGGCCCAGGCTGCGGTTCGAATCGCCGTTGAGATGGTGGAGGAAGGGTTGATCACCAAAGAAGAAGCGGTGATGCGTATCAGTCCTGCACAGGTCGACTTTTTTCTGCATCCACAGTTTGACCGGGAGGCGATAAAAGAACTCAAAGCCAAGGGGGACATGCTGGCCAGAGGTCTAAATGTTTCACCCGGTGCGGCATTCGGCGTCGTTGCTCTGGACGCGGATATTGCCGAGTTGTGGTCAAAGGAAGAAAACAAGAAGGTGATCATGGTTCGACCTGAAACCCGGCCGGACGACGTACACGGGATGCTTGCATCACAGGGCATTCTTACCAGCCGTGGCGGCCGAACCAGCCATGCGGCTCTGGTTGCCCGCCAGTTTGGCAAACCCGCCGTGGTGGGCGTGTCCGAACTGAAAATTGATATGGTCAAACGCCAAATGGAAGTCAAAGACAAAGTCATCAAAGAGGGTGACTGGATCTCAATTGACGGCACGGTTGGCGAGCTTTACGCCGGAAAGGTTAAAACAATGGTGCCGGACATCAGAGATCCGTTACTGATGAAGCTGCTTTCATGGGCGGATGAAATCCGACACTTGGGTGTATGGGCAAACGCCGATTATCCTGCCGATGCCCAGCGTGCAAGGGATTACGGTGCAGAAGGTATCGGCCTGTGTCGCACAGAGCACATGTTTTTCGAGGCCGAACGTCTGCCTTTTGTGCAAAAAATGATCATGACGGATCTGCCAAGTGAACGGCGTGAATCACTGGATGCGTTGCTGCCTTTTCAAAGGGAAGATTTTGCAGGTCTTTTCCGGGTCATGGACGGATTGCCCGTTATTATCCGTTTGATCGATCCTCCTTTGCACGAATTTTTACCCAACCACATTGATCTGCTGCGTGATCTGTCAGATCACAAGATTCGTCTGCTAAGCGCCGGCACACTCGAAGAAATCGATGCGCTCTTGGACAAGATCGAAAAGGAAGAACACATTCTCAAACGGGTGGAAAGTCTGCACGAATCAAATCCCATGCTGGGATTACGTGGCGTTCGGCTGGGCATCCATATTCCGGAAATGACCGTCATGCAGGTCCGCGCCATATTTGAGGCGGCATGCATGGTGCAAAAAGAGGGCATCGACGTGCATCCCGAGGTGATGATTCCTTTGACCAGCCATGTGAACGAGCTGAAGGTTCAGCGAAAGGTCCTTGAGGCCGAGGCCAAGAAGGTTATGAAAGAACAGGGCATTAAGCCGAAATACAAGTTTGGAACCATGATCGAGATCCCCCGTGCCGCCCTTACCTGCGACCAGATCGCGGAATATGCCGCTTTCATATCCTTTGGGACCAATGACCTGACCCAGACCACGTTCGGTATTTCCAGAGATGATGCCGAAGCCGGGTTTTTGATCGAATACATGGAAAAGGAAATCCTGCCGGAGAACCCCTTTGCCGTCATTGACCGTGACGGTGTGGGCCTGCTCATGGAAATAGCGGTTCAAAAAGGGCGGTCCGTGCGATCTGATCTGGAATGCGGTATCTGCGGAGAACACGGCGGTGATCCCGAATCGATTCAGTTGTGCCATGAGCTGGGGTTGACATATGTTTCGTGCTCCCCGTTTCGCATACCGGTTGCACGTCTGGCTGCCGCCCACGCAGCCCTGCGTGAGAAAAAGGCTGAAAAATAGTTTTAATTTAACAAATAACAACCACGAAGACACGAAATGTTGAAAGCACGAAATAATACCAAACTTTCGTGTCTTCGTGCTTTCGTGATGTGTTCATCGAAAGGACGTGTACCATGGCACTGTTTCTCGTTCAACACTGCAAAAGCCTGCCCAAGGACAAAGATCCCAAAAAGGGTCTTTCTCAGGAGGGAATTGCCGAAACCGAACGCATTGCCCAGGTAGCCAAAGGATATGCGGTGGGTGTGTCAAAGATAACCCACAGCGGAAAGACCAGGGCCCGTCAGACCGCCGAAATCTTTGAAGCAGCCTTAAAACTCCCGGGCGGGATTCATGAGAGCAGCGGGCTGAGTCCCATGGACGACGTGGCCGTTTTTGCCGACACCATCGACAGTACA
>PKTV01000235.1 GCA_002868985.1 Desulfobacteraceae bacterium
AGATTCCTAAGTGTTTTTTTACTTGCCCTTATTATCTCCGGTTGTGCTTCATGGCAAAAGAACTACGGAAAGCTCAGAATTTTACCAGAAAGCCGGAACGAGGTGACCATCCAAGATTTAATAAACAAATGGGATGATTATAATATTTATTATTCCGACCAATATGAGGGATTCAGCGTTCGATCACCTCTGGGGATCATGTTCGATCCGAAAGGTAATGATACGACGCTTGTGGGTGATCGGTGGAAAAAAGTCGAGAAACAAAAAGATTTGATAGAGATGACAAAATGGATTTATCCGACCACTCAGTATGATCCTTGGCTCAACGAGATTTTAGGGCCGGATGGCAGGTTTTATGGATATCTATATTATTCTTATGGATTTGTAACCCTTAAAATGGTTGATGATAATACGATGTATGTATTTAATCTGGAGGATCCTCGTGAAGAGGGAGATGGCGAGCCTCCCAGTTAATCCAAATTGTCCAATTTATGTTTACGATTGAAACTTGAAATGATCAAGGAGGTCTATCATGAGTGACGGTATTATTTTTTCACCTTTCAAATTAAAAGGCTTTACACTTAAAAACCGAATCGGTGTTGCGCCGATGACACGCATGTCCTCCTTAAGAGACAGTATTCCTCGACAGGATGTTTTTGATTTTTTAGTCAGGAGGGCCAAAAACGGAGCTGCAATTGTTTATACCGAAGCGATTGTTACAGATTATGAAAGTGCTCAAGGTTATCCAGGACAGGCCCGACTGGTAACGCAGCGGCAGATTGACGCATGGAGACCCGTGGTGCGAGCCATCCAAAAAGAGGGATCTATGGCTATTATGCAAATGTTTCATTGTGGACGCATGGCATGGCCGGATATAAATCCGGCAAATCGGGTAATCGCTCCGAGTGACATTGCCCCAAAACAAATCAATCCATTGACAGGAGAACCTTATCCGGTGCCTGACGTCATGACTCAGTTTGACATCGATCATGTGATCTTTGGCTTTGTAGAAACAGCCAGGGGTGCCATTGAAGCTGGTTTCGATGGTATAGAAATTCATGGGGCTCATGGTTATCTCATCAATAATTTTTTATCTTCATACGCCAATAAACGTACAGATTCTTACGGAGGGTCTGTGGAAAATCGTTTCCGTTTTGCCCATGAAGTGATTCAGGCAGTAAAAAAGGTGATGCCGGATGATCGTCTGCTGACCTTCAGAATTTCCAATTGGGGTATTGCAGACATGGAAGTCTCCCTTTTCAATACAAAGACTGAATATCAAGAGATTATCAAGACGTTGTCAAAAGAGCCTATCGATGCAATTTCCGTTTCAACATACGGTTACAAGGATAACGTTTTTGGCACCGATAGGAATATGGCCCAAATTACCCGGGAAGTCACTGATTTACCATTAATGATTTGCGGTCAGATATATGACAGGGATAGTGCTGAGGATGCACTAAAACATGCAGATATCGTATTAAGCGCGAAATCCCTTTTGTTGAATCCTGAATGGGTGGAAGATGTTCGATCAGGAAAGCAGTTACCTCTTTACAAATCAGAAGAAGCTAACGTTGCATACACAGATGAGCCTTTACCCTGATCGGGTTTTTTAAAGTCGGTAAAAATGATAATACCTCAATTGAGGTATTACTTTGCTTTGTTCGTCTCAGTTTTTGTTCGGTTTCCTTTTTCGATAAAGAATATTTTATATCACAGAACTGCCTGAAAATACAAGAAAATATAAGTTGCTTGTGAAAACTGGAAGTAATAGATGAGTTCCAACAAAGCCCCCATGCTATCCAAATCACGCTACTTATCAGGACTGCAATGCCATTTGCGTTTGTGGAATTCGTGTTTCAACCGTGAGCTTGCCAGTGAAGTAACCCCTGCTCAACAGGCGCTTTTTGGCACGGGACAAGAAGTCGGTGAACTGGCAACCCGTCTTTTTCCAGAAGGCGTTCTGATCCGGGAAGATCACTTTCACCACGAAGAGGCTGTCCAAACCACACGAAATATTGTACAGGATCCAAGTGTAAGTACAATATTTGAAGCCGCTTTTCTCTACCATGATGTCCGGATAAGGGTGGATATTTTAAAGCGATTGGATAACGGTCAGTGGAATATGATCGAGGTGAAATCTTCCACTTCGGTAAAAGATATTCATTTGCCGGATGTTGCCATTCAGTATTATGTTCTCAAGGCGTCTGGTTTGAATATCAACCGGGCGTTTCTTTTACTCATAAACAACCAGTATGTTTATGATGGGAGCAATTTTGATCTTGAAAATTTCTTTTCTTTTTATGATGTCACGGATGAGGTTCTTTCAATCCAAAACGAGATACCTTCGAGCATCGACGAACAACATCAAATGCTCAGTGCGGCTGACGCCCCTCTGGTTCAACCCTCCCGGCACTGCAACACTCCCTTTATCTGCGAGTTTTGGGAATATTGCACAAAAGACATGCCGGCGCACTGGATTTTTGATCTTTACGGGGTTTCACAGAAAAAGTTCGATGAGCTGACAGGCATGAACGTTGAGGACATCAAAGATATTCCCGACGCGTTTAATTTAACAGAACTCCAGGAGCGGATGAGAAAATGTGTGAAGAATAATGAAACGTTTATTTCAAAAAGGCTCCATGCCCAGCTAACCGACGTTGAATATCCTGTTCATTTTCTGGATTTCGAAACAGTGAATCCTGCGATTCCCCGTTATGCCCATACCTCACCATATCAGGTCATTCCATTTCAATGGTCGGATCATATTCTTTACGAAGACGGATCACTTGCGCATAAAGAATATCTTTGCGATGACGATAGAGACCCCAGGGACGATTTTACCAGAACACTTCTGCATGCTTTGGGCCAAAAGGGCACTATTTTCATCTATACAACCTATGAAAAGACGATCATCGAAAGGCTTGCCGAATATTTACCTCAATATCGGGATGATCTGTTACGCATCCCGAATCGCTTTAAAGATTTGTGTGCTATTATACGACATTATTTCTATCATCCGGGATTTCATGGTTCTTTTTCACTCAAATTCGTATTGCCGGTTTTGGTCCCTGAAATGCGTTACGACACGCTTTCCATAAAGGATGGAAGCCATGCTTCTTTTGAATATCTGCGAATGATACATCCAGACACCGTATCCGAGGAGAAAGAGAAAATCAAAGAAGACCTCTTGGTCTATTGCAGTCAAGACACGTTGGCTATGGTGAGGATCAGGGAGCAACTCATGAAATGAGTGCATGTTTTTCACCACCCCGCAAGTCCCGAAAGTCGGGGTTTTAACTGACTCTGGCAGATTCGATAAAGACACAAAGACCGCAGAGAAACTCATTTGTCGACACAGACGGTCGCGTTCGATTCAGCCACCATTCAAGTAATCCTGCAGACCACTCGAACCCCTAAGAATTTATGTATGCTCTTGAAATTATATAAGAAGCAGGGCAGGGGACCCACTTTATTGCGTTGTCTTACTTTGTCCTCAATTCACAAGGATGATATCACACTCGCCAGGTACAGGATTTGCTTGACCTGAACATCGCCTTTTGTGATACATATAATGACACGTCATTTTATAAAAAGGCATCATCGAAAACATGGTGATTTAATCTACTGTTTGCGTGTGCATCGACTGAAAGATTGCTAAACAGCCGGGAAAACAGGAGAAAGGAGGCTTTATGGCAAAAGCCGTTATTATGCATGAAACCGGCGGTCCGGAGGTGTTACGCTGGGAAGCGTATGATCCGGGACAGCCAAGACCGGGTGAAATTTTGCTTCGCCAGGAAGCGGTCGGGCTGAACTTCATTGATGTATATCACCGTACCGGCCTCTATCCGCTGCCCGCGCTGCCTGCCATTCCCGGGATGGAAGGTGCCGGTGTTGTCGAAGTCGTTGGCGAGGGGGTAAGTGAATTCACAAAAGG
>PKTV01000077.1 GCA_002868985.1 Desulfobacteraceae bacterium
AAATCACCCCGGCCCATGATCCCAATGACTTTGAAATTGGAAACCGGCATAATCTTGAACGGGTTAAGGTCATCGATGATAACGGTCTAATGACATCGGAAGCCGGAAAATTTGAAAACATGGACCGGTTTCAATGCAGGGAAGCTGTGATTGGCGCCCTTAAAAAAGAGGGTCTTTTTGAAAAAATCGAACCCTATCAGCACAATATCGGTCACTGTTATCGGTGCAACACCATCATTGAGCCAAACTTGTCAAAGCAGTGGTTTGTCAAAACCAAACCTCTTGCTGAAAAAGCCATCGATGCGATTAAAAACGGCGATACCCGAATCATCCCTGAAATCTGGACGAAAACTTACTTTGAATGGATGAACAACATAAAAGACTGGTGTATTTCAAGGCAGATATGGTGGGGACATCAGATTCCGGCATGGACATGTGAAACGTGCAATGAAGTTACCGTTGCCATGAGTGCACCTGATACATGTCCGGCTTGTAAAGGAACGGATCTTATACAAGATACAGATGTTCTGGACACCTGGTTTAGCTCTGCCCTTTGGCCTTTCTCGACCATGGGGTGGCCGGATGAAACACCGATACTAAAATTGTTTTATCCCACATCTGTTCTTGTAACCGGTTTCGACATCCTCTTTTTCTGGGTCGCCCGAATGATGATGATGGGACTTCATTTTATGGGGGACGTGCCATTTAAGGACGTTTATGTACATGCCCTGGTACGTGATGAAGACGGCAAAAAGATGAGCAAATCAACAGGAAACGTCATCGATCCTTTAAGCGTTATCGACACCTATGGAACCGATGCATTCCGTTTTACCCTGACCGCATTTGCAGCCCAGGGCAGAGATGTTAAAATGTCTGAAAAGCGTGTTGAAGGCTACAGAAATTTTATCAACAAGATCTGGAATGCCGCCCGGTTTGCGCTGATACACATCGACAAAAAACATAAAAATATACCCAATGAATCTCTTTCTCTGGCTGACAGATGGATTTTATCCAGATGCTATCGTGTTGCCGACGAAGTTTCCCAGGCTCTTGACAGCTACAGGTTTAACGATGCTGCCGGATTGCTCTATAACTTTGTCTGGCATGAATTCTGTGACTGGTACCTTGAAGCTATTAAACCCGCCCTGTATGGAAAAGAGGGAACGAACTGTAAGGAAGCAACATTGAGCGTTCTATGGCTCGTTCTTCATGACACGCTGATTCTACTTCATCCTTTTATACCCTTTGTCACGGAAGAAATTTGGGATAAGCTTCCAGGGACAAAAGACTCCATTATGAAATCCAGATTTCCTTTAGATGCCGCCGATAACAGCCTTTGCAGGGATATGGAAGCAGAATCAATAATGGGGCTTATCTCAGGAATCATATCCGGAATCAGAAACATAAGAGGAGAGATGAATATTTCCCCCTCTCTAGCGCTGGCCGTTAGCGTCCATTCACAGGAAGAAGCCACACGGGGAACCATAGAGCAGCACAAAGACATGATCATTAATCTGGCACGGCTTAACTCTTTGTCTGTGGAAAATACGGGCCAGAGACCAAAATCAGCGGCAACGGCTGTTGTCGATAACGCGACGATCTTTGTTAACTTAGAAGGAATCATCGATTTTGCCCAAGAAATTAATCGCCTTGATAAGGAGATCAACAAACTGACCAATGAGTTAAGCATTGTTTCAAAAAAACTCAGAAATGAGGACTTTCTCAGCAAGGCACCCAAAGATGTGGTTGAGAAAGTTAAAGAAAAACAAGAGGTTCTCATGGAAAAGCAGCAAAAGCTTCGGACGAATTTGGATAAAATTAAGGAGCTCGAGGCTTAGCCCGAATTTCTCACAAAGAACATCAAGATGACAAATCCCGGCCAGGATGAATGAAGGTGAAATGATTTTATTATGAATTCAACACAACATCTCATTGAAATCGCGCTCAAAGAAGATATCGGTCCCGGAGACATTACCACCGATAATCTTATAGACCCTCAACTTAAAGGCAAGGGTATCATCATCGCCAAAGAGTCCCTTGTGGTTGCCGGTCTGAATGTAGCCAAACAGGTTTTCCAGTACCTTGATTCAGAGGTTATATTCAGATCAGAATATGACGACGGTGATTTTGTAAAAAAAGGTGACGCTTTGGCGAACGTCAAAGGAAGACTTCGTGCGCTGCTTTCCGGTGAGCGAACCGCTTTGAATTTCCTCCAGCATCTCTCGGGCATTTCAACTTTAGTGCGATCATATGTGGCCGAACTTTCAGACAAAAATATACGCCTGGTCGATACCCGGAAAACCACTCCGGGCTGGCGTGTACTGGAAAAATATGCCGTACGAACAGGTGGCGCCTATAACCACAGGATAGGACTGTATGACGGTGTTTTGATCAAGGATAACCATATCGCCGCTTTTGGGGGGGTAAAAAAAGCGATTGACCATATCAGAACCCAGGTCTCCCATCTTTTAAAAATAGAGGTGGAGGTCTCCAGCCTGGATCAGGTCAAACAAGCGCTGGCTGCCAATGCCGATGTCATCATGCTCGACAACATGACCCTAAAACAGATCAAAGAGGCCACAGCCTTTATCGATAAAAGAGCGGTGGTCGAATTGTCAGGCGGTGTAACAAAAGACGATCTTAAATCTCTGGCAGATACCGGCGTCGACATCATATCCGTAGGTGCCCTTACCCACTCCGCCAGATGTGTGGACATCAGTATGCAGATATCAGCCTAAACTTGTTTTGAATCTTGCATGCAGATGCAAACCTCCAACCCGTTCAACACTCAGGTGATAACTCCAGTTTCTTACCCGCACTGTTGCGCAACCCCATTATGTGGTTATTATTTTACCCAGTTTTATCATCAAAGGATTATCGCCGTTTGGCTCGCATAAAAGGCGAGATGCCTGGGAGGAAAAAAAGACCATGAAATGGACCCCTGACGCCGAAGCTGCAATAAAGAAAGTTCCTTTTTTTGTTAGAAAAAAGGTTCGCTCCCGAATTGAAAATGAAACCTCGGCCGCCGGCAAAAATAGGGTGTCGCTTTCCAATGTCAAGGCGGCACAGGCGCGATTTATGTCGAAAATGAGTTCGGACATCAAAGGCTATCAAATCGACACCTGTTTTGGATCGAGCGGGTGCCCCAATCCCGCGAACAGATGTGACGGTCTGGCCAAAAAAATAGAGTCATTACTCGAAGATGCTGATCTTTTAACGTTTTTGAAAGATCGGGTTGAAGGCGACCTCAAGTATCATCACGAATTTCGAGTGACCCTGGCCCAATGTCCAAATGCATGTTCCCAGCCTCAAATTAAGGATGTGGGAATCATCGGTGCGGTCATCCCGAAGATAACCGATGAAGAATGTTCGGGCTGCGAGGCTTGCGTTGAGGCATGTATTGAAAGGTGCATTACCCTCGACAGCCAAGAAAATATTCCTGAAATCGATCATGACCGGTGCTTGAAATGCGGCAAGTGTATCCATGTGTGCCCCACCGGAACCATCTCGGAAAAAAACAAAGGGTTTCGGGTTCAACTGGGCGGGAAGCTGGGCAGGCATCCGAAGCTGGCTGTTGAACTTGAAGGAATCTACAGTGAGGATGAGGTACTCAGCATTGTCAAGAACTGTATCGCTTATTACAAAAAGCACAGCAAACATGGCGAGCGGTTTGCGGAAATATTCGACCTGAAGGATTTTAACGTCGAGGAGAAAACAAGAAGTTAAGAAGGTTAGAAAATCAGAAGGTCGGAGGCACTTAATCTGTAAAAATTGAAATTAGATCTTACATCCCAGAATTTTAGTTAAACTAAAATCTGACACTATTTGGATATCCATTAGGTATCTGCACTTCACCCCTTTTTTAGATATATCTTTGAAACACAGAATATTTTTCATGGTCGGATTTCTGCTCTATAGAAAAAATCGAAAG
>PKTV01000244.1 GCA_002868985.1 Desulfobacteraceae bacterium
AGCAATAGCTCCAACTCCCTCTCTCTTCCGATAAAAGGCGTCAAGCCGCGTTCTGTACTGACATCAAAGCGCGTTCGTCTGGTGCTGGGGGCAATCACCTGATAGGTTTTGACCGCACCTGCTTTGCCTTTCACAGCATGTTCACCCAAGGCTTCAAAGCGAAATAGCCCTTCAGTGAGCTTGAAGATCTCCTCCGTAACATAAGTGCTGCCCGGTTCCGCCAGGCTTTCCATCCGTGAAGCGATATTGACCGTATCCCCCACCGCCTTGAATTCCACCCTGAGGTCATTACCCAAGGTGCCCACAACCACCGGACCGGTGTGAATTCCGATGCGCATTTTGATGTTCGCTGTTCCGCCACGCTCTTTTTGCAAGCTGTCGCTGAACGTGGTCATCTCCCGGTGAATGGCATAAGCCGATCGAATCGCCCGCTGAGGAGCGTCTTCCAATGCAATGGGGGCTCCAAAAAGGGCCATTATTCCGTCACCGGTCATCTCGTTGACGGTGCCCTCATAGTCGTGGACCTTGTGGATGAGGACCTCGTAAACCTCATCCATGATGGAATACGCCGCCTCCGGACCAAGCCTTTCGACCAGTGTGGTGAATCCTTCCATATCACAAAACATCACGGTAACCTGCCTGCGCTCTCCTTCAATTCTTTCCTTTTGTGTCAGGATCTTTTCGGTAAGACCCTCGGGGAGGTAGCGCTGAATTTTTTCCAGTTTTTCATTGAAAGAAAGTTCTCTGGGAGGGAAGGCCAAGGGCTGGCTTAAGTTGTGACCGCATTCGCCGCAGAATTTAAACTTAAAAGGGTTGGCAAACTCACACTTGGGACAAACCTGTTCCAACTTTACGCCACATTCCCCACAAAATTTCATTTGTTCTGGATTTTCAAATTGGCATTGCGGGCATTTCATTATTTCTCTCTTATAACTTTTAAACGTTTTGGTTTATGAAATGCAAAGGGGTACTCCAAAGAAAAACAAAGACAGGACCGGTGGCTCGATCAGGATAAAAAATCTGAGGAAATAGATGGGAGAAAGGATTCTGTCTATGTTGGACCGAATCGATTCACTTATAACAAGTCTGTGGCAATTTGTCAAAAATATCTAATCGTCCGATATGTTCATTGCCGGATATCAAAATTGTTAAAAAGGAGGGGGAAATCGAAAGGATTATCTCTGTATCAATTAAAATGCGGTTATCGCCGATAGTGAGGTCATAAACCCCGAATCGTGAACAGTGAACGGTGAACCGTTTACCGTGTACCATGCACCGTCCCCTGACCCCTGGTCCCTGAACCAATGTTAAGTACGTCCCCAACTTCCCTATATCAATAGCAGCTATCGGCCTTTTACGTTATTTTTGAGATGGGTTGAAATGTCATTGAGAAAGCTTCAGCTTCTCAGGTTCGCAAAGCAGCTCAGGATTTACAGCTGTCAGCCCGCAATTCCGGCACTGCCACCTAACGTTATTCACTTTGTTATGACAGTGTTTCGGCGGCTTTGATCCTTTGATACCACACCAATCCGATTTTGTGCCCATACCTTCAACTTTGCAAATATTATTTGCATCCAATGCAACAGCCCCACAGTTTGCACAAGTATATGCCTTGGTTTCTTTTGGAAAAGGAACGTGTTTTTTTTCTGTCATTGCTTTAATCTCCTTATATTTGAGAAAGGTTCTAACAAATTATAACCCACTTTAACTGTCCGCTTGATACTAACTTGTAAGCATTACAGCATTTATGTCAAGGGTATTACCTGCACAATTCCCGAGCTAACGCAGGAGAACTCAATGGCGGTTTATGGTTGGTCTTTGCGAGTTGGGCATCTTTTCCATCAAGTACTGTATGACTATTCGGTAATATCTGGTCTGGGAATTGTGTAATGTTTATGGATGGAGATCCCTGATTGTCGAAGCGAAGCGTAGATTTATCCGCCTTTGGAGGATCCCGTTTTCGGGGCCCTTTCCTCTTTTCATTTTTACTCGGTTTCTGATCTCTGACCTCTGACTCCTGCCCTCTGACCTCCGGCCTCTGCCCTTTCCTATTTCCTATTTTCTCTTTACTCTTTTCTCTTTCCTATTTACTCTTTCCTATTTACTCTTTCCCTTTTCCTTTTTTCTCTTTTCTTTTTTCTTCGGTTTCTGTCCCCTCTCTAATCAAGAATCATATTTCCCCAAATCCTGATTCTTCTCGATAATTAATATTTAAGATTTATCCTGTTAAACCTGCTTGATCTTGTTTAACTGGGATGCGACCCTCATGTCTTTTTAACTGTTGCCTTACAGTCGTTGAATCAAATATATGTAAACAGGAATTTTACTTTGATCTTTTATTTCATTAATCAGGGGTAGCAATTCACGCTTTTTGGGACTATCTTTTAAGGGCGATCGGTATATAGCCCCTTTGCCGCGGGTGGTAACCGGTGCGTCTCGAAGCAGCCCTTTAAGGGATCGATAATGTTCAGCAGATAATCCTTCTCCGATAATAAAATTGGTCGTAACCTCGATGTTTTTATAAATGGCATTAATATCAAGCATCTTCTTGAATGCTTCACGAACCTTGGATTCGCTCAAAGGTTTACCAATAAGTTCCAGAGTTGATTGGTCTATAGATTCGAGCCCGATGTTGATATAGGTATAAAACGGAAGATGATCGAGTTTTTCGAATAATTGGTTTTTTGACTTCAGAAAGGAATCCGCGCTTCCAAACAAGAAAAGAAAAGTGTTTTTAGTCCGCGCCCCAAAGCCGAAGTCTTTGTAGGCTTTGGAGGCTGCTATAAAAATAAGTTCATCCCCTGCCTCAAGCGCGTCATGATTTCCCAAAAACAAGGCATTATAGTTTTCAAGATTACGGCCATAAACCAGCTTCAGTTGTCTAATTTGTTTGATAATGTCGTTTCTTGAGCGAGCCTGAAATCGTTGTGCCGATTTTACACAACAAAACTTGCAGTGAAACAGACATCCGTCTGCAATATTAAGTGGTATTATCTCGTAATCAACATGTCGTGTATCAGGCGGAAGAACCGACACACGTCCTCCTATGATTGAATGAATATTTTGTGAACGCTCGTGTAACACCTTATCATCATTATTTAAAATATTGCCAATCAAGTCTTTGGCTTTAGGATGAAGTTTATCATTTTTTGCGCCATATAGATTCGCATACAGTTGAGGCCATGCTGCAAATGCATTCATTATCACTGGATTTGAGAAATAATTAATCTCCCAAATTGGGTTGCTAGGATATGGAAGACAAGGCAGATAATATTCGCCCAGCCAGGAAATAATGCCGTTCTCGCTACTATCGTCACCGACTGAATAATACACCCAGTCATTGCCATCCGTCCGCTTTAGCTGTTCCGCAGGATGAGGCCAGTTTGCATCGAGGCCCCGGATGAATTTAATTTCTCCATTTAAATTAAACAGGAATTCGTATTCGGATGTTCTTATCTCCGAGAATTTTCCATATCGGAGAGGAAAGCTCGCTTTTGTGACTTTAGCCGGACCTTGCTTTTCAACGCTGATTGATAAGTTGCTTAGGTGGGGAAATGCCATTCTTTTTCCTCGTGATAGACATTGTTAATTGCTTGTTCCCACATGCATTTTGACATAACCAATGATTATACAGATCTGTTTATCTTGTCAACGTCAGAGGTAAAAAAAAAGATGTTAAAATGTGATGTCTTCAACTTTCAGATATCGGCAAAAGAAAGGCTAAACAAATCGCTTTTTTTACTTCGAGTAAATGCTTTGTTTGATTTCAGACCTGCAGCCTCCCGCTGCTGAAGCCCACGTAAGTAAAAAAATGTCAATAATTAATAATTAAGATTTATCCCGCCTGTCCTGTTAAATCTGTTTTTTTCCATTTAACCGGGATTAAACTTTGTTACTTTTATTTAACTGGGATGCGACCCCCAT
>PKTV01000497.1 GCA_002868985.1 Desulfobacteraceae bacterium
ATGTTAATAGACTGGCTGAGTTCTGGTCTATTGCCGGATAAAAGCACGCTTTTTATTCAATCACGCATCAAGGAACATGCTGAACTGTTTTTAGTTCTTTCCATGATAACACCGGTTCCATGGCTGGAGCGCAACCCCACTTACAAAGACCAGATTGTCCAACTCAGCAATAAGGATCTTTCTACTTTTGGGTTCCTTGGCTATCCGGTGCTCCAGGCTGCAGACATTATTATGTATAAGGCATATGGCGTCCCTGTTGGTGTTGATCAGGTGCCACACGTCGAGATCACGCGCGAAATCGCAAGGAGATTCAACCATTTTTACGGTGAAGTATTTCCGGAACCTGAATCGATTCTGACCCAAACCCCCAAAATACTCGGTATCGACAGACGTAAAATGAGTAAAAGTTATAACAATGCCATTTTCTTGTCAGACAGTCCCGACGAAATTGCCGCCAAAGTTTCCAAAATGCTGACAGATCCCCAACGCGCCAGAAAAAGTGATCCCGGCGATCCCGATGTATGTAATGTTTATGAGTTTCATAAGCTTTACAGCGACAACCAAACCGTCGAAAGAATAAACCAGGAATGCCGAACCGCTGAAATCGGGTGTGTTGAATGCAAAAAGATCATGGCCCGGTACCTGATTAACGCCCTTGAGCCCATGCGTGAAAAGAGAATATATTATGAAACACGGCCACATCTTGTTGACGAAATCATTGTAGATGGATGCGAGAAAGCCCGGAAAGTTGCTCAGCAAACCATGGCAGAAGTCAAAGCCGCCATCAAAATGTAAAATATGCCCCCTGACAACCCTGATAAAATAAGATGATAGACATGCAGGAAGAACTCTATAAAGTGCAAATTGATAACATTTTCGAAGGTCCAATGGATCTTTTGGTACATTTGATAAAAAAACATGAAATGGACATCTATGATATCCCCATTGCACTGATAACAGAGCAGTATCTCGAATACCTTCAGTGGATGAAAGCCATAAACATAGATGTTGCCGGTGACTTCATCTTAATGGCATCTACTTTGACGAAAATTAAATCTAGAATGCTCCTCCCGCTTCATGAAGATGAAACTGATGATGAAGATCCTCGACTGGAAATTGTCAAACCACTTGAAGAATACCTCCAAATGAAGTCAGCGGCCAATGACCTGATCGCAAGGAATCTTTTGGGAGAAGATACTTTTGTCAGAAATCCGAATCAGGAAAATCACTCGATGGATCAAGACGGCGAAATCATAAAAGTCGGTCTGTTTGAACTTATCGATGCGTTTCAAACAATACTTGAAAAAATATCTGAACATCGCGGTGTAGATATTATTACCGCAGATACGATTTCGGTCAGGGACAGAATCGTTCAAATCGTAGAAATTTTCGAAACCCGTAAATCGGTAACGTTTAATGAACTTTTTTCCATGAATACCGATAAAAGTGAGGTTGTTGTTACATTTCTTGCAATTCTTGAAATGGTCAGGCTCTCATTGATCAATATTGTCCAGAACACTCAAACCGGCATTATCAGACTCTTTTACCTGTAATGGAAAATATAAAATACATTATCGAAAGCCTCCTTCTAGTGGCCGAGGATCCGCTTACAATCGATCGTATCAAGAACATCCTCGCTCTGGCTGAGAAAAAAGAGATTCAAAACGCACTTGCCGAACTCTCATCTGAATATGAAAATCGAAAAGGGGGATTCTTTTTACGCGAAGTTGCCGGTGGATATCAGATCCGTACCCGTCCGGAATATAGAGAATGGATTAAACGGCTTATTCAACCCAAACCGTTGCGTCTCAGCAAACCCGCCCTTGAGACACTAGCCATTATCGCCTATAAACAACCTATAATTCGTAGTGATATAGAACATATTCGAGGCGTCAATTGCGGAGGGATTCTTCGCATGCTGCTCGAAAGAAAATTGGTACGGATTCTGGGAAGAAAGGCGATTCCGGGCCGGCCGCATATTTATGCAACCACAAAACAATTTCTTGAAGTATTCGATCTAAAAAATCTTGAAGACCTTCCAACACCAAAAGAAATTTCAGAACTCAGCAATGCGGCATTTGAAGATATGGATTAAGACGTTGTTTTAAATATGTTAAAAAGTGCTTGACTTAAAATTTATTAATACTTATATAAATAATGAATTTCCTTCAGTGGTCTGAAGCAACCCTAACCAATATGGCTCAACGGTTTATTCTTATTAAGGAGTCGTTATGAACCGATCCGATTTGATTAATGCCCTAAAAGATAAAGTGACGCTTAGTAGAAAAGATGCTGGAAAAGTCGTCGATACGTTTTTCGATGCATTAAAAGAAACACTTGCAAGAGGTGAACGGGTTGAAATCAGAGGCTTTGGCAGTTTTTCGGTAAAACAATACAAGCCATACACAGGACGAAACCCAAAAACCGGCGCCCAGATTCATGTCACTTCCAAAAAGTTACCCTTTTTCAAGGTCGGCAAAGAATTAAAGGAAAATGTAGACAAGCCATAATAGCGGGCGGTTAACTCAGAGGGAGAGTGCTACCTTCACACGGTAGAAGTCACTGGTTCAATCCCAGTACCGCCTACCAGTGAAATCAAGGGGTTATAGGTAATGTATAGCCCCTTTTTGTATGATTCAGCTGATGGACAAATTTACGTAAATGTCAATCCTGAAATCACGAATTCCGTTGGGTTTTGACAATAAACCAAGAATTTAAAAGGTTTTTTTTGTTGTATTGCAGCGGTTCACCCGTCTCATAATTCAACACACTGCCATTTGCTTGTTCTACAATGGCTTGACCGGCAGCAGTATCCCACTCCATCGTCGGTCCCAGTCTGGGATATATATCTGCCATACCTTCAGCCACCAGACACAGCTTCAACGAACTGCCGGACGAAATAACTTCCACCTTCATATGCTCCTTCCTCATGGTTTCCACAAAGGCTTCAAACTCCTTTGAAGGGTGAGAACGACTGCCTACGATGACTAACTGTGAGTCGTGAGTATCTGATGGCGTATCATAATACGGTAATCTATCGGATTGCTTTAAAATTTCCTTTAACACGCTGTCCTTCTCAATTTCAGAAGCCTTGCCATCTAAAAACTCAAAGGCATTATCGTTTTTTAGCCTGTAAGAACCAAAACCTTCAGATGCAAAATAGAAAACGTTATTCACCGGGGCATAAATGACCCCGAGAACCGGCCGATGTTGATATATCAAAGCGATATTTACAGTAAATTCTCCATTTCTCTTAATAAATTCCTTGGTGCCGTCCAAGGGATCGATCAGCCAGAAATACTCCCATGCGCGCCTTTCTTCAAAGGGGACGCCTTTTCCTTCTTCGCTCAGAACCGGGAGGTTTTTTCCAGACGGTTCGGTCAAATGATCAACAATGATGTCGTGGGAACGCTGGTCCGCAAGAGTTAGTGGTGACTGGTCCTCTTTGTACAAAACATCAAAATCCTGTTTATATATTTCTAGAATAGCCAGACCCGCCTCTCTTGAAGCCAATAACGCGGTTAACAGATGGTCGGTTAATTGATATGGTTTTTCTTCCATTGCACCTCTAATTTTGATTATCTTTCACGAATCACTTGCCACTACACGCAATTGACTGTTTACTATTTACTTTTCAAATGTATCCTTTCTGCCCCAGCAGCAGCAAAATTTCCTGGGCGGCTTCATCGGGTGTAAGATCGGCAGTGTCGATTCTCACCTCCGGTGATTCAGGAATCTCGTAGGGATCATCAACCCCGGTAAATCCTTTGATCAATCCGGCCCGGGCCTTGGCATACATCCCCTTTCGATCTCTTTTTTCACAAACCTTTATCGGGGTGGACACATGCACCTCGATAAAACCGCCGTAGTTTTCGATGGCGTTCCTGATTTCCGCCCTGGTGCCATTGTAAGGTGCAATG
>PKTV01000392.1 GCA_002868985.1 Desulfobacteraceae bacterium
AACGTGCACGAAGTGTCAATATGGACCTATGTACCGGTTGTGGCAGTTGCGTTGAAAACTGCCCGGTCATCTACCAACCTGTTTCTGCGGATCAAGCATAAGCAATTAGATAAGGAACTTGCAAATGAATGAAGTCAGTCCGTCGAAGGCAACAGAAGAAAAAGAAGTGGAAATCGATTACTTGGAACTTGATAAGATCATTGAGGAAGAATTTGGCAATGATAAAGAAAACCTGATTATGATTCTCCAGGCGATTCAAAGGCGCTACAACTTCCTGCCTCAAGCGACACTCAAGTATCTTGCTGAAAAAATAGATGTTCCTTACAGCCAGATATACGGTGTCGGCACGTTTTATGCCACGTTCAGTCTTGAACCCAAAGGTCGAAACATCATTTCCATCTGTTTGGGAACGGCATGCCACGTTAGGGGCGGTGAAAGGGTGCGAGAAAGAATTGAGGACACGCTGAACTTAAATGGCAAGAAAACGACGGAGGACATGCGTTTTACCCTTGAAGGCGTGCGTTGTATTGGTTGCTGTAGCCTGGGGCCGGTCATCAAGGTTAACGAAGACGTCCACGGCCGTATCGGTGCGGATGAAGTTAAAAAGGTCTTGGAAAAATACGAATAATACGTCAAATATGAGATAAAAGCATGAAAATAGAATCAACAGCAGATTTAGAAAAGATCAGACAAGAGTACAGCAATAAGCTTTACTATCCCGATAGCACGAAGGTTCTCTTTGGAATGGCTTCCTGCGTTATTGCTGCGGGGGCCAAGACAGCCTTTGAAAAGGCCATGCAGGAGTTTCCCCAAGGAAATGGTATCCAGATCAGCCAGACGGGCTGTCTGGGTTTTTGTGAAGCAGAACCTCTGATCGAAATCGTTCAAACCGGCAAACCGAGAGTTATCTATCAAAACATTACCGAAGAAAAAATTGTCGATGTTATTCACAGCTATCTTGAAAACGATTTCAAAAAGACCAAATGGATACTCGGACAGGTACGTGATCCCCGCAGCTTAATGGAAGACCAGGTGGAAAATCCTATCAGCAAGGTCGATCCAATAGAGAAGATTCCGTTTCTGGAAGATACGCCTTTTTATCATAACCAGGTAAAAATCGCCCTGCGCAACTGCGGCTATATCGATCCCGACAGCATTGAGGAGTATATCGCCCGGGGGGGATATTTTGCCTTTTTCCGGGCGCTTTTCGATCATAAACCCCAAGAGGTTATCCAAATCGTAAAAGATTCCGGCTTGAGAGGCCGCGGCGGCGGCGGGTTTTCAGCAGGGGTTAAATGGGCGACGTGTGCCAGACATCACGGAGAAAGATATATCATTTGCAATGCCGATGAAGGCGACCCGGGCGCCTACATGGACCGAAGCATTCTGGAAGGAGATCCCCACAGCGTTTTAGAGGGGATGTTAATTGCAGCCATTGCCATCGGCTCCAGTCATGGCTATATGTATGTTCGCAATGAATACCCCCTGGCCGTAAAACGCCTGGTAACCGCCATTAAGCAGGCTGAAAAATTCGGCCTGATCGGTGACAATATTGCCGGCACTGATTTTAGTTTTAATGTTAAAATTTCTACCGGTGCGGGTGCTTTTGTCTGTGGAGAATCTACTGCCCTGATGGCTTCTCTTGAAGGCCAGGTGGGAAGACCCAGAGCCAAATATGTTCACACTGTGGAAAAAGGTTTCAGGAACAGTCCGTCAAACCTGAACAATGTGGAGACATACGCCAATGTTCCGGCCATCATCTCTAAAGGGGCCGATTGGTATGCCGGCATGGGGACCGAAGGCAGCAAAGGTACCAAGGTTTTCAGTCTTGTCGGTAAGATAAAAAATACCGGTTTGGTTGAAGTCCCCATGGGAACGACATTGCGGAATATTATTTATGATATCGGCGGCGGTGTTCTAAAAAAGAAAAAATTTAAAGCCGTTCAAACCGGGGGGCCTTCAGGCGGATGTATTCCTGAAAAGTACTTGGATTTGGGCGTCGATTTTGATGAGCTGACAAAAATTGGCTCCATCATGGGATCCGGCGGCATGATCGTCATGGACCAGGACACCTGCATGGTGGATGTTGCCCGTTATTTTCTTGATTTTCTTAAAGAGGAGTCCTGCGGCCAATGTAATCCCTGCCGGGAGGGGATCAAACGAATGCTGCAAATTTTGACCCGCATTTGTGAAGGACACGGAGAAGAGGGCGATATTGAACTCCTTGAAGAACTGGGCGATATGGTCGCCAAGGCTTCCCTGTGCGGGTTAGGGACTTCGGCTCCCAATCCGGTAATAACAACCATTAATTATTTCCGGGATGAATACCAGGCCCATATAAAGGACAAAAAATGTTCGGCCGGCGTTTGCAAAAACCTTTTCTATTACGACATCGATGAAGAAGCGTGTACCGGTTGCCGCCTATGTGCCATAAAATGCCCCCAGGAGGCGATCACCGGCGAGAAAAAAGAGGCGCACAAGCTGGACCAGGATAAATGCATTAAATGCAGCATCTGTTATGAAGCCTGTAAGTTTAATGCCGTCGTTATTAAGTAGCTGCGTTTATAAAATATAACAGGACACAAGAAGGTTGACCAAATGATCAGTTTCACACTCAACGGAAAAACAGTCCAGGGAAAAGAAGGAGAATATCTCCTTAAGGTTGCTGAAGAACATGGAGTTGAGATTCCGACCCTTTGCCATCACAAAGCTCTCGAACCGGCCGGCATGTGCCGTCTTTGTACAGTGGAAATGCATTACGGCGGACGTGTTCGATATGTTACCGCATGCAACTACCCCATCTGGGAAGGCATGGAAATAAAAACCGATACCGAGGGGATTCATCAGATTCGCAAACTTATTGTTGAGTTACTGTATGCCCGATGTCCGGACGTAGACATTCTTAAAAAACTTGCTGAGAAATACGACATAGACGAACCTCGTTTTAGTAAAGAAGACGACACCTGTATTCTTTGCGGACTATGCACCCGCATCTGCGAGCGGATGGGAAACAGCGCCATCGGTCTGACCGGCCGGGGGGTGGACATGAAGGTCGATACACCCTTTCACATCCAAACAGAAGTTTGTCTTTCCTGTGGCGCCTGTGCATCTGTTTGCCCCACCGGACATATCAATTATGAAAAAATTCGGGACAACATTTCCGAAAGCGATATCGTACCGATTCCTTCTGAGTACGAAATGGGACTTGCGGGTCGCAAAGCGGTTTATGTGCCGTACGCCCAGGCGGTGCCCAATACACCTGTTATCGATCGCACCAAATGTGTACACTTTAAAACCGGCGGATGCCAGATATGTGCCGAGTTTTGCGGGGTGAATGCTATTGATCATTCTCAGCAGGACGAGAGCATAGAGGTAGAAGTCGGTTCCATCATTTTAGCACCGGGAGCGGACGTGTATGATCCTGGATTGCACGACACGTACAATTACGCGCAGCATCCCAATGTGGTGACGTCCATGGAATTCGAGCGGATTCTATCGGCCTCGGGTCCGTACGGGGGTCACTTGATACGGCCGTCGGATCATAAAGAGCCCCAAAAGATTGCCTGGCTCCAGTGTGTCGGTTCCAGGGATGTGCATCTGGGGGCCCATGGTTACTGTTCGGGTGTGTGCTGTACCTACGCCATCAAGGAGGCCATGCTGGCCAAGGAGCACAGCAGCAATGGATTGGACGCGGCGGTGTTTTACATCGATATGCGCACGTTCGGCAAAGATTTTGAGCAGTATTACAACCGGGCCAAAGAGGAGTCGGGGGTTCGGTTCGTCAAGTCGAAGATCACCAATATCGAATCCAACCCAGAGACGGACATGCAGGTGATCCGGTATGTTGATGAGGCCGGCCGGCGTTTGGAAGAAGAATTTGACATGGTGGTGCTGTCCGTGG
>PKTV01000393.1 GCA_002868985.1 Desulfobacteraceae bacterium
AAGCCACTCAGACAGCATCCGATTTAAAAAAAGATCACCCATTCCGCTATATTCAAGGATTTAAGAGAAAAACTCCCCGACCCCTCAATTAACTACAACAAATCGAGAGATAATCCCAACAAAATTACATATATTCGGCAATCGAAACCGTTCTGTCTCCGAGAATATTTACATAACTTCCTTGTTCATTATCGTACCATCCGTAGATGACAGCCTGCGTAATCGGTATTCTGATAACGACATCTTTTAATGAACTCAAAAATTCTTTTTCCAATCTTGGCACTTTTTTTAGATCAATGATCTGTTCGGCAGTACGGGTGTGGGTCACATGCCCTTCGATAATCGTCGCCGCTCTGGGCATTCCAATGATATCCCCCGATACGTTCTGTTCATCGGTATAGTGGAGATAGCCCTTGATGTCGTCAGTTGCGGCCTGTCGAAATATATCATTGAGCATTTCCCTGGAGATCGGTTCACCGGAAAGCTCCTCTTGCAAATTCATCACCAGTATAATGAGAGAGCCTGAGGAAATGGGCACTCTAACTGATTCTGCAATAAATCCGATCTCTTTCATTTCCGGAATAACAAGCCTTAATGCATTGGCAGCGCCTGTAGAAGTTAGAATAATATTATTCATTATGCTTCTGTTTTTTCTCAGATCCGTTACCCCGGATTTGGGGAGTCTGTCCAATACCTGCTGAGAGCCTGTTGCTGCATGAACCGTAGCCATGTGAGCCGACAGGATTTTTTTGGAACCTAACGCATTTAAAAGAGGTTTTATCATATGCGCCAGGCAGGTTGTGGTGCAGGATGCATTGGAGATGATTTTATGACGTCTGGGATCGTACACATTATCATTGATACCCATTACTGTGGTAACTGAATCATCCGGCATGGCTTTGCCCTTATCCTTGATTTTAAATGGCGCCGAGACAATAACCTTCTCGGCACCGGCGTCAAGATGACCCCGTACAGACCCTTGTGGATAATCAGGAGGAAGGGTCGGATCAAGAAATTTCCCGGTGGTATCGACAACCAGTTTCACACCATGGTTTTTCCAGTTCAATTCAGCCGGATTTCTAGACGACCTCAAGAAACGAACCTTGACGCCATCGATGTTCATGGTCCCGGTTTTCTCATCCATATCATCGATCAAAGATTTCGCTGTTTGACCGTATAAAAATCCATGAAGTAAGCCATAGGTTGAATCCCGTTCTGTATAGTGCCCAATGTCTTTCAGGGATGTGCCCACCGCTCGGCCGATATTAACGATAATTTCACTAAAATATTTCCGTCCCACATGGTGCCAGAGGGTTAGTTTTCCAATTCTGCCAAATCCGTTGATACCAAGCTTCAATCCACTATGTTTTTCGGTTTCCATGCAAATCCCCTCCCCCTTTTGGATGGGTCATTTTCTATCGAAACTTTTTTCAAAATTCAATCGATAATTTTCAATCTTCAATTGTTTGAAAGATCGGGGAGTTTTTATTGTTAAAACTCCCCGATCCTTATATTGTTTAAGATTCTTTAACCCTTATCAAATCTCGATAAACCGATCCTTCCCTGCCGTCAATACTTAAATAATCCCCGGATTTAAACTCTATGTCGTCAAATCGACAGTACTTTTCCTTTTCGTTGCAGACAAAGTTACCACATCCCACAATACAGGTTTTTTCCAGCCGGTAGGCCACAACAGCAGCATGAGACGTTACCCCGCCACGGGCTGTTAAAAGGCCGTCCGCTGCATAGATCTCCTTGATGTCATCAGGAACAGTATCTCCCCTTACAAGAATTAAAGACGTTTCGGGCTCCCTGTTTTTCCATTGGTCGATCTCTTTTAGATCAAAAACGATCCGTCCGCTCATAGCTCCGCCGCTGACACCGACACCATGCCCTAGTAATTTATCTTTCGTAATATCATTAAGTTCAAACGTTAAAACTTTCTTTCGTTCACGTATGGTCATGTCCCGACTTTGCATCAGGTGCAGATCTTCAGCACGAGGGCTTTCAAAAGTAAACTCCAATTCCTGAGGACTCCATCCCCTTACGTGGATCAATTCGTTCGCCAACTCTTTTAATGCCTTGTAAATCTCGGGAAAATGACTTTCAAGGGTGATGTCTGTTTCTCGCATTTCAATATCCTGCTGTATAATTGATATCGGCAACGTATTTACCAGGCCTGAAGCGACATCTTCACCCTGATTTCCGATGGTGAAATCACCCCACAGCCTCAGGCTGTCCTCTGACCATCTGGGATTATGTGTAAAGAAGACGCCGGTACCGGATTGCTGGGAAACGTTTCCAAAAACCATTTCTTGCACAGTAGCGGCTGTTCCCCAGTCGTTGGATATCCCCATAATCTTACGATATGTTCTCGCTTTGGGCCCCTCCCAGGAACCAAAGACCTTTTTAATCGTAAAATAAAGCTGTTCAAAAAGGTCGTCGACAACATCTGTCCCTGAGTTGATTATCATATTTTTATAAGTCATGGCCACTTTTCGCATCTGCAAACCGGTAAGTTCCCTTTTAAACTGGACACCGGCTCTTCGCTTCAATTCACTGATAATTGCATCAAAGTCATCCCTTTCCAGTCCTGAAGCCATGCCGTAACATTGCAGAAACCGGCGATAACTATCCCAGGCAAACCACGCATTCCCCGTGCGTTTTTCAATGCCTGATGCAATCTCCTCGTTCATCCCAACATTAAGAAACGTATCCATCATTCCGGGTTGTGAAATGGCAGATCCGCTTCTTACCGATAAGAGCAAGGGATTCGTAGGGTCACCAAAGACTTTGCCGCTTATTTCTTCGATGTCGGATATTTGCCGCAAAATTTGATCCTTGAAATTTTGTTTGGCCGGCAAATAACCGTCTATTATTTCTCTACATCGGAACGCCTCGGTCGTAATAATAAAACCAGGGGGAACCGGCATTCCGAAATTTTTCAGTTTAACAAGATTCAGTCCTTTGCTTCCCAGGTGAATAATTCCGGAAACCAACCTGGGAATTTTATTCATAGACGTCATCGCCTTTTTAGGATCGTAAAGAAGCAGTTGATGCAGTTTATCATCAGGGAGTTTATTGGCCTGCTGAAAGAGGGTGCTTAGAATCCGGCTTAAAAACAGATCGAGTTGCTGGAGCCCCAAAGAAAAAGCGATCCGATCCCTAAAGAAAATTTCGGACACTCTGTGTTTCAGCTTTTCATCATCAATTGTGCCGCTCAACGGGAGGTATTTCGGCAGAATCTCCTCCATAGGTATCTGAGATAGAATCTGGCTCAGATTTTCACCATGAATATTATTAAAATAATCGTTGATGATATTCCTTACAGCCAAAGCGAACCCCTTAAAGATGTCAAGATACTGCGTAAAAGTAAGTTCTCTCGCTTCAAGTGATTGGGCCAGCATGTCAAGCTGGCGCTCAATTTCGACCGAGGGGATTCCATCGAGTTGCAAAGCTTTGTAAAACAAACTTAACCGGCTGTATATTTGATAAAAAGTGGCTCTTGTTATAAGGCTGAGATCCGTATTGTCCACCAGCTCTTCAAAAAGTACATTAACCAGGGATTTTATTCGAAATGCGAGCCCAAGAGAGTCAAACTTCCTTTCACGATAACTGCCGTACATGGAGGGAATGTCTATGGTAATGTGTCTTTTTTTATAGATATCCTCTTTGATTTCATAGGTTTGTTCAGATAGTATTATTTTTTTTAATTCTTCCAGATAGTCGAGCAGCTTGTATATCTTTTTACTTACATCAGACTCTTTTAAAGCATCATGCAACTTGCTTAAATCCGGAAAGGCTTCGGCTTGGAGTTGAGCAAGATTATTATCCATTTCGATAAAATTGATATTGTATTTCTGATCTAAGAGTTTATATAAGGCTATCGCAAGTTCAACC
>PKTV01000065.1 GCA_002868985.1 Desulfobacteraceae bacterium
AGCAATTGGCATCCTTTTTGTCTGTTATCCAGTCGCGAAGGCCAAAAAAAGATCGGTGCTTTTTCGTCCTGAATTAGGCCGAGTTTTTTCTGAAGATAGAGCTTGTTTTCATTCTTTCCTTCTGAATGATCTTTGGCATCGTACTGACGGTAAAGCTCCTCATCTATTGAGGGATCAAAGCTGGGATCCGGGGCGTTGAGAATACCCGCTGCACATCCTGCATACCATTTATTGGTGAGTTCTTCTCTCAACGGCGGCTCAATAAAATCGTGTCGCCCTACAATGATCTCCCTTAAAAAGGTCGGACTAACCGTATTGACAAAATGGGCAGCAAAGACACCGCTGACCAGAAAATCCACTGGATTGAAGTCTCGGGCCTGCTCGTATTCGTAACCGTAATTTACATAATACAGATGCTGCCAAAAATACGCTGCATCGATCCCACGATCCTCGATAGTGGAAAGAAGGGTTCTTACCGTATGGATATTGTGGATAGTAAAGAGACACGGGATACCCCCTTCTCTGGCAAAGGACGGAATCAGGCCGGTCATCCAGTCGTTGCAATGGATCAAATCCGGCTGCACACGGGGAATGATATTATTGATGACTTCCCTTTGAAACGCCAGTGAAAGTTTGGTGTTTTCGCCGCCGTAATCGGAATAGACCTGGTTAAGATAAAAAAATGCGCGATCTTCCGCCAAATGCACCCTGTCATCCGGCATAATCCGGTGGATGGCGTTCAACTCCTTTTTAAGAAAAGGGGCAAGACGGTCCCTGAATATGGAGCGGTAATCAGGAAGCGCCACATGAACATCAGCACCCTGATCAAATAAGGCCTTGATCAGGGCAGCAGATACATCGGCCAGACCTCCGGCCTTGGCCGTAAGATAGCTGGCCATGCTTTTCATGCGGTCAGGCAGATAGGTGACCTCAGGGGTAACGATAAGTATGCGGGGATTTGCCATTTTACTATCCCTATTGATATGTTTTTATACGGGTAGCATGTATTTACTAAGGAATACAAATCCTACTCGATATTTTTTACTGATATACTGACTTTGATATTAAAACAGAAAAAGTTGCAAATGCCTAAAGTGAGCTAAAGTAAAGGAATTTTTTAGCCAATTATATTTTAATGACAGCGCGTCAGCGCTACATCAACTTTAGACACTTTAGATCACTTCAAACTTCAGGCACTTGTGAAAAGTCTTTTGGTAACATTTCCATGAACAAGGGTCATTTCGAGTGTCTAATTTACCTATAAGTAAATTGGTTCATCACGCCCATGTAATGCGTCCGGGAGCGAACTTTATCCGATCATCTCCACGGGGAACGGCCCTGACAGTAAATCCGTATCGGCCTGAAGCAGCACAGGTGATGTTGCAGATGTATAGATATCTACCATTTCCTTGATCTTCTTTGACTGTCATCTCTTCATAATGACTTTCAGATATCATATCCACTGCTTTCAGGGGTCCATAATAGAGTTCTACGTTGACCTCGTCCGGGCGAAGTTCTCCCAGATTCACCATCGCCGTTACCGTAAAATTGTCTCCCACTCGAAAGGGACCTTCTGTTTCCTGAACAGGCGTCTCGATATTTATGTTACCCCACAAGGTGTCGAGCCGTTGATATTGTTTTGAAAAAACGACAGCCTCTTTGGCACTATCCGAAGTCAGAGATTCCAGACGCCTCGCAGCCGGTGCATAGAAAAGCGATTCATATTTAGAAATCATGACATGGGTGCAAAAATGCTGCATCGCCATCCCCATCGACGCTTTCATCATTTTTAACCACCGGACCGGAATATCTCCGTTTTTTCTCTCATAGAAACAGGGAATGACTTCATTCTCCAGAACATTATATAGGGCCTGACTTTCCACCGAATCTTGATATGCCGGATCTGTGTACTCTTCACCGTTTCCGATACGCCATCCTGTTTCTTCAGTATATCCTTCACACCACCATCCATCGAGGATACTCACATTGAGACCGCCGTTGGCAGCTGCTTTCATTCCGGAAGTGCCGCATGCTTCAAAGGGACGTCTGGGTGTGTTCAGCCACACATCCGCGCCCTGAACCAAATGCCTGGCAATGTTGATGTCATAATCTTCAAGAAAAGCTATTCTGGGACGCACTTTGGTTCTGCGTGCAAATTCAATGATGCGCTTGATCAGATCTTTGCCCTCATTGTCGCTGGGATGGGCTTTTCCTGCAAAAATAAACTGGACCGGATGGTCCTCCGATGTAATCATGGCCTCAAGTCGCTCAGGATCTCTCAGCAGAAGATAGGCGCGCTTATACGTTGCAAACCGACGGGCGAACACAATGGTCAATATGTCCTGATCCAGAACCGATTCAGCATCCCTCATCATTGCTCTGGGAGCATTTCGTCGGCTGTATTGTTTTACCATCAGTGCTCTACAGGTTCGGATGAGGCGGCTACGGCTCATTTCGTGAGCACGCCACAGCTCTTCATCATAAATATCATCAACCCGATGGGTTATTTCCGGACTCGACACGTGCAAATGCCATTCAGGTCCCAGATATCTTTCAAACAGCATGACATTCTCTGTGGAAATCCAGGATGGAATGTGTACACCGTTGGTAACATGGATGATAGGTATCTCATCTTCAGGAATTCCTTCCCAGACATGAGACCACATCCGCCGAGCCACCTTTCCGTGCAACTCGCTGACACCGTTTTTGTATTGGGCCATTCGCAAACCTAACACAAACATGGAAAGGGGGGCATCTGAACCGGATTTCACCGCTTGCCCCCACGATATAACCTCGTCAACGGTCACCCCCAACCGGCCCGCCAAAGAACTTAGATACGGTTTTACACTATCCACCGGGAACTCATCATGTCCGGCGGCCACAGGCGTATGGGTGGTCAAGATCGTTGTTCTGGAAACAATCTCTTCGGCTGTCTTCATATCGACGTTATATTTCGACATCGTTTGGGAAAGTCGTTCCAGGGTGGCAAAAGCACAATGCCCTTCATTCAAGTGGCACACCAAGGGATAAATTCCCATGGCTTCAAGGCAGCGCATCCCCCCGATTCCCAGAAGCACTTCCTGGGCCAGCCTTATCTTTGAATCCCCGGCATACAGACGTGATGTGATCTCTCTAATCTGCGGAGGATTCTCCGGCAAATTGGTATCGAGCAGATACAGCGGAACACGCCCAACCATTATTTTCCATACAGCGGCCCTGATTTCGCCGGACGGCCCCTCCACAGATACGGTGACATCTTTCCCTGAACGATCTTTCGCCCGCTTCAGGGGCAGATGATAGATATCGGTCTCCGGATACTCCTCCTGCTGCCATCCATCCGGATCAAGGAACTGATGAAAATAGCCTTTACTATATAGAATCCCCACCCCGATCAACGGAAGGGCAAAATCGGACGCCGCCTTCAGGTGATCACCTGCAAGTATACCAAGACCACCGGCAGAGATAGGTACACTCTCATGAATTCCATATTCCATGGAAAAATACGCAATGGTTCCATTTTGTCCGTATGGTGTTTCGCTATGATCCACAGGGGTTAAAACCTCAGCGACAAAACGCTCTTTCACCCGTTGCTGATGGGCCAGAAAGCTTTTGTCTTTTGATAGTTTTTCCAGTTGTTTTTGGGGAATTAAGGTTGAAAAAACAATGGGATTTCGCCCGGACTGTTCCCAGAGTCTGGGATTAATTCGACGAAACAGCTCAATGGCGTCCAACCGCCAGCACCACCAAAGATTGCGTGCCAAAATCTGGAGAAAAGAAAGCGGTTCAGGAACAGCAGGAAAAACCTGAAAAGTTTGTATAAGACTCATCTTCATCTATCCTTGTTGTTGGTCATTTGTCTATCCCGTGAAATCCTTCCGGGATTATTTCACAGGAG
>PKTV01000489.1 GCA_002868985.1 Desulfobacteraceae bacterium
ATGCAAAGGTTTAAAGTGCCTATTTATCCCGTATTCATCGGGGAAGTTATGGAGTCGCCTCGCTCTGCTGATTTTATATAATTGGCAGAATTCCTTAACTTTAGCTCACTTTTAACTTTAGTTCACTTCAAACTTTTGGACTTCAACTTATACGGGCTGGTGTTCAGACAAAAATACGTCATCGTATTTATGAATTAGTGGACTTAGCAATAACGATAACGCCTTCCTTGATTAAAAATTCGATAACTTCGCAAACCGGAAGTCCCACAACATTTGTGTAGGAACCATTGATGCTTTTAACCAAAAAGGTTCCAAGCCCTTGTATGGCATAAGAACCTGCCTTGTCAAACGGCTCTTTGGTATGGACATACCACTCTATCTCTTCATGGGTAAGATTTTTAAAAAGAACGTCTGTTTTAACGGTTTCAGAGAACATTCTGTTTTTGGATTTACAACAGATGGCATACCCGGTTAGGACCTGATGGGTTTGCCCGCTGAGTTGATTTAACATGCTTCGGGCTTCATCCCTTGATCCCGGCTTTCCAAGTATGTCCCCGTCTTTAAGGACAATGGTGTCCGCTCCGATCACCCATTTTTCAGGATACTTTTTGGAAATGTCATCGGCTTTGGCTTCAGATAAAGTTCTGACATAAGTTTCCGGTGATGATAGGGGTATCCTGGCTTCGTCAATACTGCTTGGAATTACGGAAAAGTTAAGGCCTGCCTGTTCCAGTAAATATCGGCGCCGTGGAGACTTTGAAGCAAGGATCAATAGGGGTTCTTCGTCTGAAATTTTCATGTCGTATGATGTGTTTGAGTGATGGGCATGTTTTTCTAACGTTACTGAAACCTAACCTGAATGTCTTGTCCATCGCCGGAAAAACTCACCGTTTACAGGGATCAACAAATTCTTTATAGCTGGCATAATAAATATCTGTTAATGTTATAAAAGCCGTTGTAATCAACGGGCCGTAAATAATGCCGAGGATACCGAAGATATTCAATCCGCCAATGATAGAAAAAAAGACAAGCAGGGTATGCATTTTAACACGCTGTCCCACCAGCTTTGGTTTCAACAGGTTGTCGACACTCACCGTGAGGATGAGATAAAAAACAATGAAAAATATGCCCGCTGCAATCCGGCCTTTTAAAAAAAAATAAATCGCTGTGGGGACAAATACCACCCCGACGCCGATGATGGGAAGAAACGCCAAAAATCCCATAATCACACCCCATAAAAATGCCGATTTTAAACCGAAGAGCGAGAAAACAATCCCTCCCGCTACGCCCTGAATAAGACCTCCCAAGCCATTTCCGATTAGAATCGCACCGGCCATATCCTTAAATTTCTGAATGAGTTTTTCGTCCTGTTCCTTGGGCAGCGGGGAAAGGTCGATAATGAATGAAATCAGCTTGTCGCCATCCATTAAAAGATAATAGATGATCAGGAGCATAAAAAAGAAGTATACGAAAAATTTGAGTATATTCGAAGCAATGGAGCTTGCCTGTTGATACAGGAAAAAGCCGACCACCTTGCCCAGCTCAGAGATACCTTTATTGAGTTCTTCACCGGTAATTTCTATACTAAAATTTGAAAGGATAAGGTTTATTTTGTCCAAAATCTTGCTGGTTTCAAGAAGTTGTTTGATTTGGTCGCTGATGACCGCTCCCTTTCCCATGAGATAGAGGCCATATGCCTCTTTTGACAATATGCCCACAAAAAATACCGTTGGGATAAAAAGGATAAAAAATATTAAAGCACAGGTCAAAAGGGAGGAAAAAAGCGGACTTATTTTACGGTTTAATAATACGTAAATTGGATTGAAAATGCTGGTCACAACGGCGGCAAGAATAATAACGGAGATAAAGGGCCAAAAGAGACGGCCGAGTAAGAAAGCTGAGACAAGAAAAAGCGCCAGAAAAAACCACAAAATAATATTGCCGGAGGTTCTGTCTTGCATCGCAACTCCAATTCAATACAAACCCAAATTGAGCGATTTTCAAGTTTGCCGCAGATACAAGGAAAATGTCGTTCCGCTATAGTCGGCTATGCGGGACAGCATTTGACGCCGTAGATGCGGTGAAATTTAAAACGCTCGGCTTTGGAAAAAGTGTTCCTGTCATTGCGCATGGCGGTTGCCCATGCCCGGGCCAAGCCTGATAAAAACGTCATGGGTTAAAACGTATCCGATATTTTTTCGTTTCATCCAAACGGGAATGTCGAGACGGTTATCAGGAACGATACCGTGTGAAATTTAGGAACGGATTATTTCTATTCGCTGGTCTATTTGCTGGCCAATCCGCCAGCAACAAATAAAAGAATGATTATATAAGCAAAAACAGAAACATAGCTGTGAAATAACGCGTAAACAATGCCGCCGCCGATGACCGCCGGCACACCAAATACCACCAAAGTACCCAATCTTCTGCTGATGTCCATCTTTAATCAATCTCCTTTAAATATTTATGGTGATCAAAAGGGAAGCCCTTAAAAAAATTCGATAAGCAAGAAATAACGTCTAATTTAAATACATCACGCCGGTCAAAAGTTGAGCTTGCGAAACCCTGCTTTCTGTATTAAACTTTTTAGCACCAATTTATGACGATGTTCGTATGTAGCAATAACGGAAAATCAAGTAAAGAAAAAAACAGACAACCTCGTTTTATTTATTAAAGGTAAATATACCCTAACGTTGCAAAAGTCGAGGGTGCTGCAGATCCAAGGCGTCAAGGGTGCAGCTGTAGTAATTTACAGCAAGCCATTGACAACGCAGGTCAAAGATCCCGTGAAAGCGGGGAGATGCGGTGCCATCGGCTTTCCCATAGGGTAAATAACATGGCTGCTTTTCACTGATTTCAGGATGCCACCTGGAGTTCATTCCAGCAGAACAGTTAAAAAAGGTTGGACGGCTTGTAATTATTACTTTTAAACCCATTTTGTCATGTTATTTATACAACTATAGGGTATAGAGAACAATGTGCCTGATCCTTCTATCGTATGAGATGCATCCGAAATACCGGATGGTATTGGCGGCGAACAGAGATGAATATTTCAACCGTCCCACAGCCCCCATCGCCTTCCATGATGATTCGTCGGATGTTCTTGGCGGCCGGGATCTTCAGCATCATGGGATGTGGTTGGGTATCACCCGGTTCGGACGGTTTGCAGCCATTACCAATTACAGAGATCCGGGCCTGAATATATCCAATGCACCATCCAGAGGTTTTTTGGTTCGAGATTTTTTAACCGGTAAAGTATCACCTGACAATTATCTCGAACACGTCAAATCCATTGGACATCAATATAACGGATATAATCTTCTTGTTGGAGACCGGTCTGAAATCTGCTATTATTCAAACCGCGGAAACACGATTAAAAAGTTAAAACCGGGCATGTACGGCCTGAGCAATCATCTGATGGATACACCCTGGCCAAAGATTACAAAGGGAAAGTCGGACTTAGGGAAACTGTTGAACCCTAAAGAAGATATAGACCCCGAAGACATATTCGATCTTTTAAAGGATGGTTCTTGTCCGCCGGACAGCATGCTGCCCGACACCGGTGTGGAACTCGAATGGGAGCGGATTCTTTCTCCGTTATTTATTACCAGCGAGTTTTATGGGACACGTTCATCTTCGATCATCTTCATTGAAAGAAACGGGGGTGTCACATTTCTGGAAAGGACATTCATTCCGGATGGCGGAGTATCCAAAGAGGAAAAAACACGTAAATTTACATTTCAAATATCCCCATACCTGAATCTTGCATGAAAATTAATGAGAATCGTTCGGCTGTTTGTTTGAAGAGTGTTGAAGAGTGTTTTAGTAAAATCATATCATCATTGTTATTACCAGAATGGTATATCGTCGGATGGTAATTTTTTTTATCATTAA
>PKTV01000309.1 GCA_002868985.1 Desulfobacteraceae bacterium
CTTTTGATGATAAAAGTACCCAAGTTCCATTGCGGCCAGGATGTTTTCGGGATCCTTTTCTAAAAGGTCCTTGTATAACCGAACAATTTCTTTTTCTTTTCCTAAAGTTTTATACAGATTCAAAAGTTCATAACGTGGCTCTTCAAGATCTGAATTTAATTCCAAGGTTTTTTTAAATTCCGCTTCAGCGCCTGCCAAATTGTCTTGAGCAACATAAATCTTTCCAATAAAAAAATGCCCGGCATACGATTCAGGAAAGTTGTGAACAAGCTTTTGAAAGGTCTTTAAGGCTGAATCCAGCTTGTCTTCCTGCATGTACAAACCGCCCAAAAGCAGATATATATTTTTTTGCTTTGGATCTATGTTAATAATTTTTTCATATGCTTTTTCCGAAGCCTCAAACATTTTTGCTTCCTGTTTTAGCTTTCCATAGATAATCAGCGCCTTGATGTTCTCCGGATCTTTTTCTATGACCTTTTCGACAATGTTTAACGCTCTTGTATTATCCTTTTGCTGAAGATAAAGAATTGCCAATTCTAATTGTAAATATGAAGACCCCGGATCTTGTTGAATGGCTTTATTGAGATATTGAAGGGCCTTATCCAAATCACCTTTATTCCGATGAAACTGTGCTTCCGTAAAATAGTAATAGGAACTTTCAGGCGTAACACCATCTACCGCCGTGTCCGCCGGTCTTTCATCCAATCGCAATGTTTTTTTTCTATCAGGTGCACAACCGGATAAAAATAAAATGACCATAATAACAATGGTCAGGTTTAGTGAGCTGACTTTCATTTTTAAAAATATCCTGTTTTAACTTGAAACCTCGACACTGTCGTAAGAATCGAAATCAGGCATGTCCTGTTTAAAGAAGACTCTGAGTTTTTTGATTATATTTTTTTCAACCTGACGAACACGTTCCCTTGATATACCGTAACGATCGCCAATATCCTGCAAGGTGGCCGGACTGTCTGCAAAAATTCGTTTTTCGAATATTTCAAGCTCCCTTTCCGTCATCGTTTTTTTGAACTCGTCAATCTTATTGTGAAGAAGGGTTTCGATCTCCTTTTTTGCCACTTGATCTTCTGTAGATTCTATTTCTGAACTCAAAAATTCTATCCTTCCCGCATCAGAATCATCCTTCAACGGCGCATCCAGAGAAACGTCCCATCCATCAAGTCTCTGATCCATATCTACGATTTCTCTCTCTGACACACCCAATCTTTCGGAAAGAAGTTTTGGCTTGGGATCAAATCCCTGATCAATGAGTTTCTGTTTTTCCTTTTTGAGCTTAAAAAATAGTTTTCGCTGACCCTGGGTTGTCCCGATTTTTACGAGACGCCAGTTATCCATAATAAATTTGAGTATATATGCCTTTATCCAAAATGAAGCGTAATATGAAAACTTCACGTTTTTGTAGGGATCAAATTTTTTAACCGCCTGCATCAGTCCGATATTTCCTTCCTGAATCAAGTCTAAAAGATTCTGCATCCAGACCCTCTGAAATTCAAGCGCGATCTTCACCACAAGCCTCAGGTTGGCTGTTACTAAAACGTAAGCAGCCTCTGTGTCTCCCTCTTCCTGAACTCTTTTACCCAGCTCGATTTCCTGCTCTCTGGTGAGAAGCTTGTATTTGCTTATTTCGGCCAGATAGCGCTGAAGCGGATCAAATTTTACTAGGGCGGTGTCTGAGGAAGAATGCTCCGGCTTTTTAATATCACCCGAATTTTTGTTTTTAATTTTATCGGGTCTCTTTTTGTAGCCTTTTTGTTTTTTTGCAGTCTTATTCATAACTCACATGAACCCCAATGTTGCATAAACAACAGGGCTGGACTTAAAAAAGTAAATGTTGATATACTGATCAAGAGAAAACCTGACCGATTTATCTGTCCACATCTTTTTTGTAGACATAAATTCGAGCATATGATACCAAAAATTGTTTTTTTCTTATGTGCGCCTGTAGCTCAGCTGGATAGAGCAACGGACTTCTAATCCGTAGGTCGCAGGTTCGAATCCTGCCAGGCGTACCAGCCTTTAATAGTAAAATAATTTTATTTTATTATCAATGTTTTTTTGCCAGCCCCTCCCAAAGGATCATCATCCAAAGAATTTCGAACAAATCCTGCCCTATGGTTTCACCAACTATTAATGCGGCGATATTTTCTGTGTATCATTTAACAACAGGAAATATTTTCCCCTCACCCTTATGTTTTGTTCCATCTTAACATTTTCATATTACCTAATAACCATTTCATATTACTAATTTTTTATTATTTTTTCGTGAAATGTTTTCCGATCGATCCTTGTGGCACACTAGCTGCATTATGGATTTGTGTACAATGAACTAAGGGGCTTCTCCCAATTGGAATAATGTTATAATGGAATATTGAGTTTAAAAGATTTTTGACAATTTAAATATTTTATCCTTGCTCTTATTCCCAATATTCCATTCCTCCATACCGGTGGTATGAATACATTACCATAAAAAAACTTGTTATAAGTTATAGAATTTCCGAAACATTAATTTACTGGATACAATGGAGAGGAAAAATGATTCGAAAAATAATTCCAGCAGCAGGGATAATGTTATTTCTGGGGCTTTCTACAAAGCTTGTCGGCGAAACATCTATGATACTGAACCTTAAAAGCGGCATCCTGGTGTTTGGCGGTACCATTGTTATCGGTTTTTTATCTTTTCCCATGAATAGCTATAGAGATTTATTCAAAACATTGGTTGTGATTTTTCGCCGTAAAGAAATGGATTATCGGATTCTGGTAAAAGACATCGCAAGATTGTCCCGCGTAAACAGGCTCTATGGCAAATTGGCATTGGAGAAAGAAGCACGTCGTATCAAAAATTTTTTTCTGCGCAAAGGCGTTGATCTGATTGTTGATGGATATGATCCGTTTGAAATTCACAAAATCATGGAAAAAGAATATGAGATGTATTTTTCTCGAAAGGAGTCTCTCGGCAATATTTTAAATACCCTTCAAAAACTTGCCCCGGTGATCGGGTTTTTGGGTACGATCATCGGTCTGGATGGTGATCGACTTACCGTGTCGCAACTTGACGAAAAAGGCGGCGAGGTTGTTTTTACTCTCGATCAGATCGATAAGGCAAATCTGGACCCGGAATTTTAAGTATTGCTGGCGTGCCGCGCGCATCTTGTAGCCCTTGATGATGGGCAAGTTAGAGACTGTAGCTTCGGCTTGACTGAATAAGAGTAAGAATGAACAGGGGGTTTGGGATGGTTCTCAATCTTAACCATATTGTTGATCAGGTAGTTAAGGATAAAGGGATCGATCGCGCTGTCCTTATAGAGGCGTTGGAGTCGGCCGTTTTGTCGGCTGCAAATAAAAAATTTCGTAATACAAGAGATCTCGAAGCGCATTATAACGATGAGATCGGTGAAGTTGAACTTTTCGAATTTGTAACGGTTGTTGATGAAGTTGTCGATTCCTATAAGGAAATAGATCTCGGAGAGGCCAGGGACGTTGACCCTGATGTAGAGGTTGGCGATTCCCTCGGGATGCAATTGGATGCTGGAAGTTTTAGCAGGATTGCGGCACAGACAGCTAAGCAGGTTATTATTCAGAAGGTGCGCGAGGCAGAACGCGAAGGGATATACAACGAATTCAAGGATCGCGTTGGCGAGCTTGTAAATGGTATAGTAAGACGCTATGAACGTGGGGATTTGATAGTCGATCTCGGCAGGGCTGAAGCGTTGCTCCCTTCCCGAGAGCAGGTTCCTCGTGAAAACTATCGTCAGGGAGATCGTGTCAGGGCTTATCTTTCTGATGTCAAGCTTTCTCCCAAGGGGCCTCAAATTATCCTTTCACGCACACATCCTGGGGTTGTCGCCGCGATGTTTCAGTTCGAAGTTCCTGAGA
>PKTV01000412.1 GCA_002868985.1 Desulfobacteraceae bacterium
TGTGTCTCAAGCGAAGCCCCGCAAGGGCGGGACAAGCGGGCGGTGAATATAAACTCACATACCTGCATAGCAAAGCTGGAACCTTCAGCTTAGCTGAAGGTTTAATGGATTAATTAAATATTTATGGTTCGATTTAAAAACAATTTTCTATTGATCAAATTAAAAATGATAAGCGGCACCTAAGATAAAGTTCCAAAACTCGATGGCATCTACTTTATCATTTCCAGCCGTATAGTTTCCTTCAAGTCCGATGGAGAAGCTCTGATTAATGAAGACATCCAAGCCTCCACCAATTTTAAGACATAAATCGGTTTTATCATCAATTGCTGCACCGAGAGATTGCGTGCCAGAATTAAGCTCAATATCATAATGCATAATGCCAGCTCCTACTATAATAAAAGGCTTTACAGGTTTAGAAGTAGGAAAGTAACCTTTTAAAGAAAATATGCCAGTATAAACTGCTACTTCACCGCCAAGAGATGGGTCAGATTTTAAAACCCCTTCGACCTCAGGGATCCAATCAACATCAAACTGAAAAGACACTACAGGTGTTAAACGATAGCCAAATTTTGCATTTATACCCCATGTGCCTTCATCCCAATCTACAACATCTTCAAAATCATAGTTGTTTCCTTGATGACTGGCACCTAAACCGACGTAAAACTTTTTTTCTTCTGCTTTAACAGAGTTAGCAAAAAAAACTATGCATCCAATTAATAGAAAGATTGTTATAAACAAACGATTTTTAAATTTTAACATCTCGACCTCCTTTAACGTAGTGTTTTATAATATGGCTTTATTATAACGAACAGCCTACTCGTGGTTAGAAGCTATTAGAATGAAACAAAAACGATTAATGCAAATACCTTGCCAATTTTTAATTGATAGTAATTACAGTTAATTATAGGCTTTTATTAAAAACAATTATTAAATTTTAACAGTAAAAAGATGGGTTTTTGACGAAATACTGCCAGATTTTTGTCTGTTAAACATATCAAAAATTAAACTTCTCCGATTTAAATTGCATTTTATATTTGATGGGAATTTGTTCTAAAGGAAGAGCTTTTGGAAGAGTCTTGGATAATTTTTTAATTCCAAAATTTATCTATCCGAAGATTTGATGTTTGTTGAGATACATTAATATACACCATGAAAATCGAGCTTGTGAAACCTGTGACTTCTTGCCAATACCTGCAATATTCACAGCAACAATTGATATACAGATATCATATTTTAGTGTCAGGTCAAGCAAATACTCTTTTTGGGCAATTATCAAATTATCTTCATCCATCAATAATCTAATGAGATAATGTCTTCTCGTATACTTTATCTGCCAACAGCTTTTTTCGCGACCCGGCATCCTTCCAACATATACCATTTGGTTGAACCTGCGTTCACAGCTATTATTTTCTACTCCTTGAACTTTGATATCAATCAACCGCCTGCCGGCAACCGAATTTCAAATACGGCACCGGGTCCATTGCTCTTTTGAAGCTTTAACGTTCCGCCATGTTTTACGATAATCTCATGGCAGATGTACAGCCCGAGTCCGGTGCCCTCGCCCACCGCTTTGGTGGTAAAAAAGGGTTTGAAAATATCCTCCCGGATATCCTCCGGAATGCCGCGCCCGGTATCTTTACACAAAAAAACCACCTGCTTTGTATTCACATCAAAATGCGTCGAAAGAAAGATGGTTCCGTTCATGTCCATCACCGCCTGAATCGCATTTTGAATGATATTCAGGGCCACCTGGCCTAAATTTGCAAAATTGCCCTTGATATCCGGCAGATCCCGGGCATACGTTTCAACGATGTCCAGTTCGCAATGTTTGTATTGATTGTACAGTATTCTTAATGCATCTTTGATAACCGAATTGATGTCTACCGCTTCTGAATAGGTTTGGGTTTGCCTGGAAAGCCCCAGAAGACTTGAAACGATCGATCTTGCCCTGTCAAGTTCCTTGTCTGCGAATTTAAGGTCATCGATCATGTCCGCGTCCAAGGAATTTTCTGAATCCAGCTTCTCGATGTCTTCAATGGTCGCCTGGACCAGGCTGGTCACCGTTGTCAACGGATTATTCAGTTCATGAGCAACGCCGGCAACCAGCTGGCCGATGGCAGCCAGGCTTTCCGAACGAATGAGCTGCTCTTGGGTCCGCTCCTTTTCAGACAGGGCGTCTTTCAGGGTCCGGGTCCTTTCTTCAACTTTTTTTTCAAGGTCCTTATTCATATCTTCGATGATTTTATAGGACCGTGCGTTTTCAAGGGCAAGCGCGCTCTGACTTGAAAGTGTTTCAAGAAGATCCATATCTTCTTGTGTAAAGAGATCGCCTGACCGTTTTTCACCCAGAATAAGGAATCCATATAACTGCTCTTTAAATAACAATGGAAGCGCTATCTCAGCGTTTAAATTTTCCAGATCCGAAAGCACCTCTTTTTTGTCGGCCGATAGAACCCGCTTTGCTATCTTTCTTTTTATAATGGGTTGGTGATGTGTTTTCATAAATTCGACCAAGGCGGATTCTTTACGCCATTTATCCGGGGGGCCAATATTCACCTGTTTCGCATATGCTGAAAAATTGACAAAATGGTGCTTTGATGAATCCGATAAAAAAACAGAACAATACTCCACAAGCATCGTGTTAACCACCGTATCGGTCAACAGTTTTGCAATGGCGTCATAATCGAGCACGGAGACGATCATCCGGCTCACATGTTTGATGGTTTTCTGGTAATCATATTTCCCCTTGTAAAAAATGCGATCCACAAAGTCTTGTACAATTGATTTTAGGGGTCCTAAGACCAAAGCAATCAGAACAAAAAAGAATACGGGGAAATAAATAGAATCTGAGAAACGAACGCCTTTGAAAACAGCGCTGGCCATAATGATGAGCAAGGCATATAAACAGGTTAAAAATGCGGTCAGAAGGGAATAAATGAGGCTCTTTTTAATAAATATCCCCATATCCATCAAATCGTGTTTGAAAAGACCGACGGCAAAGAGTGTGAGCGGAATAAAGCTCAAATTTCCGAAAGGATACAGGGAATATCCGCTGATCGTAAAAACATTCAGCCCGTTCATCAAACCCATGATTCCAAATCCGGCAAAAAGATATTTGAGCCTGTTTTTATGGGAACTGCTCGTTTCGAATCGTATGGCCTGATAGAGTTGTATCAAAACATAAAAAGTAACCAGTAGGCTGGCCAGACCGAAAAAAGGATAAAGAACGCCGCCTCTGGCAAAATATCCGAAATAATGTTTCTGCATGGAGGCGATATAAAAAGGGGTGGGTGTAACGCACATGAGAATGAACGCATAGACATATGCGGCTTTGATTAGCCATTTTCGTCCGGAGATATTGAGATAGGCATGAAAAAAATGAATATACACCGGGAAAAGATACACAATAAAAAAATGATCCGCTCGGCTGATGCGAAGCGCCATTTCTTCGGATTGGGTGTTGAAGGCAAAAAGAATGTCAAGGTAAAGAAAAGAGCCGAGGATGCAGATGGTCAAAAAAAGGAGGTTGGTTTGGGTCCTGGGACCTCTGAATATCGCCAAAGCAGCAAGTGCGAGAAAACAGATCAGCGTCAAGAGTGGGGGAATGCTGTAAAATGTCATGGTATCTTATTAGCACATGTATTCGTAAATACGGCCACGTATTTATAACTTGGTCTATTCATTCAATGTGTGCAAAAGTTTAAAGTGCCTAAAGTGAACTAAAGTGCCTATTTATCCCGTATTAGCGGGGAAGTTATGGTGTCGCTTCGCTCCGATGTTTTTATATAATTGACAGAATTCCTTAACTTTAGCTCACTTTAAACTTTAGTTCACTTCAAACTCTTTCAGCGATTCTTCAGGCAGAGCCAAAGAA
>PKTV01000376.1 GCA_002868985.1 Desulfobacteraceae bacterium
ATTGTTCAAAATATCGAACATCCCGCCCAATGAAAGTGTAGAGACCTTTATGTCCGAACGCCCGAAGGGTCTGCGGGGCATCGGCGCCTTGGGAAGTACGATCTGGGCCGAGGCCTGGCGGGGCCGCCGGAGAGAGGTACTACCCACCACCGCCCCCAATCCCATGGCCGCAGCTTTTTTTAGAAAGTCGCGGCGATTGGGTTTATCATTTTTATTCTCATCAAATGACATGATTCATACCTCCTTGGATACCGCCCTACTCGGTCTTGGCGGCCGGGCCCTGCCGGCGACCCGTGCCGAGGTTGAAAACCGGCTGGAATTTGTATCTGCTCATGATCACGTCCTCGGGGGCCTCCAGGCTGGTCTCTCCATTTACTATCCAAAAGCGAAGCTCAGCGTTAATGTGAAGCCCTTGGCTCAGCGCGTGTTCAAGCTCTTTTCTGGTTTTACCGTAATATTCCTCGGCCTTTCTTCCGTGATAGGCTCGCTTTGCATCGTACCACGACGCTGCGTTTTCATACGGCAGCACCACGAAAATCCAATACTCCGTGCGATCAGGTGAAACCGTTTCAAGAAACAACGAATATTCGATTTTTTTTCCTTTTGCAGAGGCCGCTTCGAAGCGTTCTATTTCCATATCTTCGATCAACCATGTGGTTGTGCCGCCAAGCGCCCCGACAAAATCCTGAACCGGCCCAAAAACGTAGCCTGGATTTTTTTCGCAGGCAATGAAGTGCCCTCTTAAAAACCACTCGGGCGGGGTATAGGCCTGAAGCCCGTTTTTTTGCCTAAAAGCCCGGAAAGACTCTGCTGAAACAACCGGCGCCGTTATCACCAGGCTTGCCAACATGAACAAGGATGCAAGCAGACACCATTTTTTCATCGTCATCTCATTATTTTCTTTTAAAAGGTTGGTTGTTTGAACATAGGGCTTGCAGAGTATCGACGCTGGGGCCTGAGCAAACCAACAAATGGAAGATTCTGAAACAGCTTCTGAATTCACGTTGCCCAATAGAAATTTGCCGAGTTTTCAATCGTCATCTGATGTTACTTCGTACCGTCGTATTTTTCAACGTTTTTGTTGTTCCAAAACAAAATCTTGCGTATAACTTATTGATTACATGAACTTAAATTCATATTATTTTTAGATGGCTTCTAGATATAAAGTGATAACAATCTGTCAATTGATATCGCTACTCGGTTTCAGGTTCTGTCAATTCAAGTACAGGTTTTCAGCCAGAAGTTCTTTTTCGATGAAGCACAACTGAAGATAATAAGGGCAACTAAAAAACACTTATGAATCTATATTTTTTAATTATGAGGCCTTCTTTTGTTGAACCTAAGTTGAGCGATTTTCAAGTTTACTGCATATACAAGGAAGATGTTGTTTCGCTATAGTCGTCTATGCGTAACGGCATCTGACGCAGTAGATGCGGTGAAATTGGAAATCCCGTAGGGTTTCAAATTATTGAAATTTAAAATGTCAGAATACCTTAAATATATTGTTAAATTAACCATTTCAAAAATTTGAAACGCTCAGCTTAGGTTGAAGTATCTTTGAAAAAAAATCACAATGAACTTTAAAACTTTGGAAAGTTAAAGTTCATCGGGTTCCGCCCATACAATATGCCTTTTATTTATAAATATTGTTTTACCGACATTCTCTTTGTATGAAACATCAACCATCACAACAAAAAGGCTTTCGTTGCTAGTAAATATGTCAGATACTCTTTTATTTTCACCGATATTTATCTGTCCGTATATGGTCGATCCATCCGTAGTTTTTAAGGTAATATTTTTGTATTCAACCTGATAGTCTTCCGCATTTTTTTCCATTTTGTCCCTCCTTTCCTTCTATTTTTTTCATATATATTGAACAATGCCAATAAAACTCTCGATTTGACAGATCTGAAAATAACGATAATAGCCGACATCATCACTTTTCATAAAGTGTTTATGTCTTGCCAAAAGTTAAACTAATCATCAACTATCTCTTATTGCATATATTACAAAATTTATAGGGACTTGATATCAGAGGGATATGGCAGAACTATCCAGTTTAAATTTTAATTGTTAGCCTTTATATTCTCTGCTATAGGTTTAAATTAATATACATAACCTAATACTACCATGAAAGGATAAATTCCATGGAAAAAAAGCTGGATGACAATTTTTTTCACTGATGGCAGGGATTTAAAATTTAATTTAAGAAAATCAAACAGTGGTATTTGTGGGTTGTGCTTTCTTGTGACGACATGAAATCTATTGAAACCAACAGATACCCGATTGGTAAAATCATTCTATACAGATAAAAGATTTATGTTAAATAAAGAAAAACTTGAAAATCATATCAGGGAAAAGATCGAGGTTTTAAAAGAAAATATAATATCTTATAGACAGCTTACCAAACCAATTCCTCCTGATAATTCCATCGGACGACTAACCCGTATGGAATCTATAAGCAGCAAAAGCATAAATGAAGCAGCGTTACGCAATGCAAACGATACCTTGTCAAAACTGGAGCGTGTTTTGAAAACGATAAATGATTCGGATTTTGGACTCTGCAGAGAGTGTGAAGAACCCATTCCGTTTGCAAGATTAATGATTGTCCCAGAAACTGATATGTGTGTTGAATGTGCAGATAAACGGGAATAATTCAGACCGCCTATGTTTTATCAAGATGTCAAGTCAAATCGGTCCTGTCATCCCTTAATAATGCCTATGATTAGATTCGTTAGAATTGTTTACCTTTTGACACGCTTTTTTGTTGTCATTCTCACGATTATTAATGCCGGCTAATACAAAGTGATCCGAGCTGTTGACGGCGACATAATTGTGATCAGGCAAACGGAAAGTCGGAACAATTTTTAACGCCACATTATCTCAGCATCTTTTCTGATCGGAAGTCTTTGATATTTAAATTTTGGGTAACCTACCATCATTGCTCCGAAGTTTATATTTCCTTCAGGGAGTCCCAGTTCTTTTTGCATTGGCGGCCAGAAGGTTGCTGCTGCATTAAAATAACCTGCCCAACATGCCCCAAGGTCAAAAGACGAAGCAGCTAATTCTAAATATGTTAAAGCAATAGTACAAGCAGCCGGAGCCGTTCCATCATCTTTATGAGCATGGGTAACGATAACATGTGGCGCATTTCTGCATATGGGATCATTTCCTTCTTTCCAAAAAGAAACGACTCGGTTCAGGTGCATAGCGGCAACGAGTGGAGAATCTTCTTTAATTAAGTGGCGCATCCAATCGATCACAAGTCCAGCCATCCGTTGGACCTCATCCCTTTCATATATAACCAGCCATTTAACAGGTTGAAAGTTGTGTCCCGATGGGGCAAATCTTGCTATATTAATTAATTTTGTCAGAATCTCTTGCTCAACCTGCTTATTTTTGTAATTCCTTATAGACCTTCGATAACGTAAAAAGTGCTCGACTTGTTCCGGGCCAAATAACCAGTCGTCATTTACTGATAGGCATTCTTCCGGTTTCATAATTGCGTGAGACATGGCACCGTGTGGACAAACAGCCACACAATGACCGCATCTGATACACAATTTGTCTCCATCATCAACAAGGGTGGGAAAATCATCTTTATTTTTAAACTCGATGATTCTCATAGGGCAAATTTCAGCACAAATACCATCACGTTTGCATTTTTCTTGATCTACGGTTAACAGGCTCATAATTTTACCCCTAATATGATAGTTTATTCTGATTTACTTCAATTTCTTTTGGTTTCGCGTGTGCAAGGCTTTATTGAAGTTTATTCAAGACAATGTGAAACTATTAAAAAACGATATCACAAAAGTTTTGAGGTTTAAAAAACCTGTCATCTATAGCAGAAAT
>PKTV01000113.1 GCA_002868985.1 Desulfobacteraceae bacterium
TGCTGTGCTATTTTTGAGCATAAGTTCATAATTCAAAGGAAAATCATCGTATGATTATCAGTATTGCAAGCGGAAAAGGTGGTACGGGAAAGACAACTGTGGCTACCAACCTGGCTGTTTCTTTGGGGTCTGATGTACAACTTCTGGACTGTGATGTTGAGGAGCCCAATGCGCACCTCTTTATCAATCCTGTCATTGAGCTGAACAAAAAAGTTTATACGCCGGTCCCGCAAATTGACGAAGAAAAATGTAATTTCTGCAAAAAATGTGCTCAAATATGTCGTTTCAAAGCCATCGCTGTAATTAAGGAAACCGTTCTCACATTCCCTGAACTTTGCCATAGTTGCGGTGGTTGTGTAGAAGTATGTCCGGAAAAAGCCATCACCGAAACCGGTCGTGAATTGGGTGTGATTGAAATCGGTCACAGGAATAGTCTTTCATTTGCACACGGACGGTTGAGAGTCGGTGAAGCCATGTCGCCGCCTCTCATCAGAGAAGTGCGATCTCATACTCGATCTGATCAGCTCACCATCATCGATGCACCTCCCGGAACTTCATGCCCTGTCATCGCTGCCATGAAAGGGGCCGATTTTGTCTTGATGGTTACCGAGCCGACGCCTTTTGGCCTGCATGACCTTAAACTGGCTGTCGAAGCAGTAAAACTTCTTGAAATTCCAAGGGGTCTGGTCATTAATCGTTCAGATATCGGTAACGATGGTGTTCAAACATATGCCAAGATGGAAAATCTACCCATTTTGATGGAGATTCCCTTTGATCGACGCATCGCGGAGATATATTCAATGGGCAAACTTATTGTTGAGGAAATGCCGGAGTGGAAAGAAAAATTTATTGAATTGTACCGTCAAATTGAAAAAATTACATTAAAATCCGAATAACTTGAAATAGTAAAAAATTTTCAAACGATTCGTCTGAGGGAGAAAATTTCTGTGAAAGAATTGGTGGTTATAAGCGGCAAAGGCGGCACCGGAAAGACTAGTCTGATGGCTGCCTTTGCATCATTGGCTGAAAACAAAGTCCTGTGTGATGCGGATGTGGCTGCTGCCGATCTTCATCTGCTCATGGACCCCGATATAAAAGCACGCCACGATTTTCAGGGCGGCAGTACCGCGATTATTAACCCGAACAACTGCACCCAATGCGGCCTTTGCAGAGATCTGTGCAGATGGAATGCCATTAGCGAAGCGTTTGAAGTCGATCCCATTGAATGCGAGGGTTGCGGTGTCTGTGTTGATTTTTGTCCGGAAGAGGCCATCGACTTCCCCATAAAAACCTGCGGGGAATGGTATATTTCAAATACCCGTTTTGGCCCAATGGTCCATGCCAGATTGGGTATTGCCGAAGAAAACTCCGGAAAACTGGTGGCCCTTGTACGGCAGGAGGCCAAAAAACTCGCCGAAAAAAACAAATTGGACCTGTTAATCACAGACGGACCGCCGGGTGTTGGATGCCCGGTGATCGCTTCTTTGGGCGGCGCTTCAGCCGTACTTGTCGTTGCCGAGCCGACGGTTTCCGGATTACATGATATGGAGAGAGTGGCACAACTGGCCGCTCATTTTAAGGTCCCGGGGATGGTGTGTGTCAACAAATTCGATCTGAATTTTGATCAAACAGAGGCTATCGAAAAACTGGCAAAAGAAAATAAGATGACGGTGGTGGGGCGGGTCCCTTTTGATCCGGTTTTTACAGAATCCATGGTCAAAGGACAAACCGTTCTAGAATATGTGGGCAACTCAAAATTTCGAAGTAGCATTAGTGAAATTTGGCAAAATATTAGAAACCAACTGGTGCTTTAAAAGCAAAATGTAATTTAAAACTTATTGATAAGGAGGATGTTTAAATGAAAAATGGTAGAATTGCTATTCCGTCTGTAGATAATGGGGGACTTGATGGTCAAAGATCCGGGCATTTTGGTCACTGCGATGTATTTACTCTGGTGGATGTGGAAGAAGGAAAAATTAAAGAGGTCTCAACAATACAAAACCAGGAACATGTTCAGGGAGGATGTATGGTCCCTGTCAATCTACTTGGCCAGCACAATGTAAACGCCTTAATAGTCGGCGGTATCGGTATGCGTCCTCTGATGGGATTTAAACAGGTGGGCATTGATGTTTATCACGATGCAACACGTCATGAAATTCGACCGGTGGTGGAAGACCTTATCGCGGGCAAGCTGCCGATAATTTCAGATGATCAAGTTTGTGGCGGCGGACACGGTTGAATGTAAACAGGTATTAATAATTTGTATTCATTTCGTTTTTGTCGATCCTTATAACACAAAAAAACAAGAGGACATGGAATAATGAAAATAGCTGTTACATCTCAGGGAACCAACCTTGATTCACAGGTCGACCCCCGCTTCGGACGGGCCGCCTACATCCTCATTGTGGACACGGAAACCTTTGATTTTGAAGTGCTGGACAACAAAGAAAATGCAAATGCACTCAAAGGCGCCGGCATTCAGGCCGCCTCAATGGTAAGCGACAAAAGTGCAGAAGTTCTTTTGACCGGTTATTGTGGACCTAAAGCGTTTATGACCTTGGAAGCTGCAAAAATACGGGTGGCCAATGATATTGAAGGCACCGTTGAAGATGCCGTAAAGGCATTTAATGAAGGAAAAGTATCTTTTGCTGAAAAGGCAAATGTTGAAGGTCAATGGTAAGAAAATAAAGGGTTGAATAGAATGTTGGACAATTGCTATCTTGATGATTAAAATGAACGTAATTATCAATGTAAATTCGAAGCAACCATTTGATCAACTATTTGATCAACTATTTTCAATAATGAGGGTTTAATGAATTTTCTAATTGTTGGCGGTGACGCTGCCGGTATGAGTGCTGCAAGCAGAGCTAAGAGAAATAATCCGGATCTCGATGTCACGGTGCTGGAAAAGACCATGGATGTTTCCTACAGCGCTTGCGGAATGCCGTATAATATTGCGGATCCGGAAAGGGAGATCGAAGACCTTGTGGTCCGACAGGCCCATGTATTCAGGGAGAAACAAAACATCAATCTGTTGACCGGGCATTGTGTTGAATCCATTGATCCAGTCGGCAGAACTGTTTCCGGAACATCTTTTCAGGGTAAAGCCTTTGACGTTTCCTATGATAAATTGCTGATTGCAACCGGAGGTGCTCCGATCATCCCGGATCTGGAGGGTTTTGATCTTCCGGGAGTAATGGCCCTAAAAAGTCTGGATGACGGTCGAAAAATAAAAGCATATATCCAAGCCAACAATGTTAAAAAAGTCGTTATCATCGGAATGGGTTATATCGCCCTTGAAATGTGTGAAGCCCTCAGGGCCCGATCCATAGACGTCGATATGGTCAAACCCCGACCGGTGTTTCTGCCGTGGATGGAAAAAGAACTGGCTGAAGTTGTTAAAAATGAAGTGGAAACCCATCAAATAAAATTATATCTGGGGCACTCAATTGAAAAAATCGACGTTGAAAATAAACGGTTAAAGGTTGCGTGTTCAGATCTTCTACTTGAGGCCGATATGGTACTGGTCGCCATTGGAATAAAACCGAACAGTGAACTGGCCGCACAGGCAGGTCTTGATCTTGGCATAAAAAACGCCATTGCCGTGAACAAAAAACTTCAGACGACCAATAAAAACATTTATGCCGCCGGCGATTGTTGTGATGCGTATCATGTGGTCACCGGTGAAAAAACATGGATACCCTTGGCCTTAAGGGCCAACCGGGCCGGTTGGGCGGCGGCTGATAATGTTTGCGGAAAATCGATAGAGCTTCCAGGTGTCGCAGGCACAGCGGTTTTTAAAGTATTCGATATAGAA
>PKTV01000323.1 GCA_002868985.1 Desulfobacteraceae bacterium
CGGCATCTGACGCAGTAGATGCGGTGAAATTGGAAATCCCGTAGGGTTTCAAATTATTGAAGTTAAAAATGTCAGAATACCTTAAAAATATTTATAAATTGACCATTTCAAAAATTTGAAACGCTCAGCTTAGGTTTAAAGTTCTTTGATGAGTGTCGACATTTCCTTAACGGCCTTTTCCATACCCACAAGTACTGCCCTTGAGATAATGCTGTGGCCAATGCTGAATTCATCGATTTCGCGGAGGCCTTTAAATGTCTTTATTGTGTTGTAACACAAACCGTGGCCGGCATTGATGCCCAATCTCAATTTGTGTGCTAATTTTGTAGCGTTGACGATATCGGTAAACGCCTGCTCTTTTTTCTTGGTTGTTTTGGCATCGCAGAATATGCCTGTATGTATTTCCACCATTGTTGCGTTTATTTGGTGGGCAACTTTAATCTGATCAGGATCAGGATCAATGAAGATACTTACCGGAATACCGCTGTCTTGAAGCGTACCAACGGTTTCAGCAATCGCATCTTTATTTGAGATTAAGTCCAATCCACCTTCGGTGGTCAACTCTTCCCGTTTTTCCGGAACCAGTGTGACAACTTCAGGTTGGACATCAAGAGCAATCCCAATCATTTCGGTGGTCGAAGCCATTTCCAGTATAAGTTTTGTCTGAACAATTTTTCTCAATATCCTAAGGTCACGGTCCTGGATGTGCCGTCTATCTTCCCTTAAGTGAACCACAATCCCGTCTGCTCCGGCCAGTTCCGCCAGAATTGCTGCTGCTACAGGATCAGGATCACTGCTTTTTCTGGCTTCTCTCAATGTTGCAACATGATCAACATTTACCGCTAATCCAGCCATCAGTAAACCTCCATTGTGTCTTAGTGCCTTTGTGGCAAATAATTTTAATTTTGTAGGTCCTAGTAGGCGGAAGTCCGCTCATAGGCGTTAAGATTCAATTAACTTCAGAATCTCGGCACTTTTTTTTTCCATCCTGTCAGCTTCCTGTTCGGACGTTTCATGATCATATCCCAATAAATGAAGAACTCCGTGCACCAGAAGCTGTGTAAAACGTTCTTCCATACTGATACCGATACTTTTTCCTTCTTTTTCAGCGGTTTCAATGGAGATAACCACATCACCGAGAAGCTCCGGGTTGATTTTCGAAAACGGGTCTGTGCGCATGGGGAAGGCGATAACATTTGTGGGACCGTGTCGATGAAGATATTTTTTATTGAGTATTGCGATTTGGGGATCATCAACGATTAAAATAGAAAGCTCTGCGTCATGACAGGCCAAGGCGTTTAAGATGTCTCTGGTTTTTTGTTGAATTGTTGTCATCGATATCTTGTATTTCTTTTGCCTGTTGTCTATCAACACTTCCATTTTTTCCCATTCCGTTGGTCAAAAGTTGTTTCCCGTTGGTCAAGAATTGTTTCTCCGGATATTCAATTCGGTGATGGTATATTCCGTTTAATATTTTATTGAAACTTTTTGCTATATTGTGAAGATCTTTCAGCGTTAGTTCACAATTGTCCAACTGGCCGTCTGAAAAGATTCTGTTTATTAAATTTTGCACCAGTCCTTTAATTCTGGTAGGTGTCGGGTTTGAAAGGGTTCTGGATGCAGCTTCAACCGCATCTGCCACCATGACCAGCCCGGCTTCTCTGGTCTGAGGTCTGGGACCTGGATATCTGAAATCGTCCATATTTACGCCATTTTCACCTTTTAGCTGCGTTGCTTTTTCATAAAAAAAACGGATAAGGCTTGTACCGTGGGATTGCCTGATGGTTTCAATGATGGCATGGCCCAGTTTGTTTTGCTTGGCTATCTCCACACCGTCCTTAATGTGAGCGATGAGGATAAGACTTGACATGGAGGGTGCAAGTTTGTCGTGTCTATTTACTCCGTCGGCCTGGTTTTCAATAAAATACAAAGGCTTTTTTATCTTGCCGATATCATGAAAATAACCACAAACTTTTGCAAGTGACGGATTGGCGCCGATTTCAGATGCCGCTGCTTCAACCATGGTTCCGACAATGACCGAATGATGATACGTTCCCGGCGCTTCCAGCATAAGTCTTCGAAGAATTGGTTGATCGAGGTTTGCAAGTTCAAGAAGTTTAATGTCTGTGGTAAAGTCAAATGCAATTTCAACCAGCGGTGCGATGCCGGCGGTAACGATTCCTGCCCCGATACCCCCCAAAAACGCAAATCCCCAATCCCACATGAGTGTAAAGATTGTGGAGCCTCCTATATAAACGTCGATAACCGTAACGAGGATAACATTCAACAAGCCGAGTTTTAACCCGGCCTTTATAAAAACTTTGCGCTCCCGGCAATTCTGCATCCAGTATGCTGCCATCAAACTGTTAAGAAGAAAGTAGATGAAAATTTCGAATCTGTTTTTAAATATAATCGCTGTGCCGATTGCAATTAACATGGCAATGGGAATGGCCAATTCAATGCCCAAAAACAGACATGTGGTCATGGCACCTGCGGCCAGGGGAATACCATAAGTGATTGAATCGGCGGATATTGAAAAGGGCGTATAACGAGACACATAATCGGCTAAAGATTCCGATATGCTGGAGATGAAGAAAAAAGTGATGAGTACGCTGGCCAAAAAAAGCAGGTTCTTGGTGTTGTTGAGATTGGGTCGATTGTGAATGCAAAGGGCATAAATGGTCATGAGGATGCATAGGATGAAAAGCGCCGATCCTATGCAGTTTGTTAAAACTTTCTCATTCTTTACGCCTTCTTGATAGATCTTGAGTTTTAGAAGCTGGTCTTTGGTTACCCGCTCTCCCTCGCGCAAAAGCATCTCACCTGCTTTTATCTTATAAAATATCGGTTTAACTTCCGAATAGGCCTCTTTTTTCCGCTTTTCGGTTTCACTTCTGTTTAGCGTTATATTCGGCTGAATCAGTCTTTGGGCGAAATCTACGATCAAATTTCGAAGATCGGGAGTCTTGTTTTGAAGAATGGGATTGCCGATTATTTTGACCATGGTTTTTGCCTGATCAAGACCGTAAAAGTGCTTTAAATTATAAACAAGCATTTCATTTTTTGTTTTGATATCGCTTAAAATTATGCCTCTATCGGTTTCTTTTAAAAGCATCTCTTTATTTGCAACCACCCCATTATCAAATATCTCTTTTAAAATACTGGAAATAAATTTTGAAATATCATCGGAGAAGGCTTCAAGTTCGAGAATTTTATAATCCGCGTCATTGACTGAAATGCCGATCTTTTCTTCAAAGTCGGCCTTTTTTTGCCAGATAAGGTTATGTACGATTAATTTTTGTTCTTCATTTTCTGATGAGGATGTTTCCGTTTTTTTAAGGCTATCAATGCTTTTTATAGTTTCAAGCATTGCACGAAGATCATCAAAGGCTTTTTTTGTTTTTAGACTGGTTTTTGTGGAAATGTTTACATCATGATCGTACACCGTCAACACATTTTCTACGGCCTGTTTTCGGCCGGCTTCCGTGGCATCTTTGTCTTCGATTAAAAAATTTTTTGCAGCCTTAATATCCCTGGTGACAACATCCCCAAGTTTGTAGGAATATTTTTTAATAACAAGATTTGGATACAGCAAAATTGTAAAAACTATTGTAACAGCGACTAAAAGGGCCCATCGAACACTATCACTGTTGTCAATGAGTCTGTTTAAAGACAATTGAGTTTTTATAATGTTCATTGCTGTATGGTGTTATTTCTGTTTGCTGGCATCCAGATTTTCATATGCCTCAATAATTTTTTGGACCAATCCATGCCGAACGACATCTTTTTTTGAAAAAAAGATGA
>PKTV01000008.1 GCA_002868985.1 Desulfobacteraceae bacterium
CCGGAAACGGATGAGATTATTGATTTTCTCGTTTCAAAAGCAACATCCGGGGATCTGGTCCTTGTCATGTCAAACGGCGGATTCGACAATATCCACGAACGGCTCCTTTCAATGCTCTAAGTACACGTATTCCCCTAACAAGTATGATTTGGGTTGACACGTTGGCTTAATTTCGTTAACCAGACAATCAGACAAGGCTAACCAGAGGACATGCACCCATCATGAAAGGTCAGATTCTGAACATACTGAAAACGGAAACAGAGGTTGTTTCCGGAGAGACACTCAGCACGTATCTTGGTATTTCACGGGTGTCTGTCTGGAAGCATATTAAAAAGCTTCAAGGAGTTGGATACAATATTGAAGCGACACCCAAGGGCTATCTTTTTATAAGTGCCCCTGACGCCCTTTATCCATGGGAGTTTGGGGAAAAAGAACACAACATTCATTATTTTGATGAAGTGGATTCCACTATGGATATCGCAAGAGAACTGGCAAGAAAACAGTGCCCCCATTTTACGGTGGTGATTGCCGGTCGTCAGAAAAAAGGAAGGGGGCGGCTCAAAAGAAGCTGGCTATCTTCAGAAGGAGGGCTCTATTTTACAATTGTTGTCCGGCCAAAAATACCGCCTGTCATAAGTTCAAGGGTCAACTTTGCGGCATCGATGATTCTGGCCCAAACCCTGCGCAACATGTTTCACATTAATGCCATGGTCAAATGGCCCAATGATGTCCTGGTGGATGGCAAGAAAATTTCAGGGATCCTTTCCGAGATGGAGGCTGAAATCGACAGGGTTAGCTTTATCAGTATCGGAATTGGTATCAACGTGAACAATGATCCCACACCCGATGAACCCATGGCAACGTCTTTAAAGAAGATCCTTGGAAAAAAGGTGCCGAGGATAGAGGTGTTGAAGGCGTTTCTCGATCGTTTCGAAGATGCGGTAAAGGATGTGAATTTAGACAATGTGGTATCCGAGTGGAAAAAATATACGGAAACGTTGAACCGGCATGTCAGGATCGTTACAGCTCATGAAGTCTCAGAAGGTCTTGCCGTGGATGTGGATGACAATGGTGCGTTAATATTAAAACTTGCGGACGGGTCGGTGAAAAAAATTATATACGGCGATTGCTTTCATGAATGAAAAAGGATTATCAAATATGGGTCCTTCCACATCCCTTCGAATGACGGTATATGCTTCGTTGATGGCGGCTTTGGTTGCGGCGGGCGCATACTTGGCCATCCCCATTGGACCGGTGCCAATTGTTCTTCAGAATCTTTTTATATTTCTGGCCGGACTTTTGTTGGGACCTGGCTGGGGAACTGCAAGTGTTGGGGTTTATCTTCTGGTTGGTATTCTGGGATTTCCAGTGTTTGCCGGCGGTATTGGCGGTATCGGACGGTTTGCCGGACCCACCGGTGGGTATCTTTTGGGGTTCCTCCCGGCGGTTTACGTGATCGGCTTCATATCAAATGTATCAAAAACAAATGGGGTTAGAGACTTGCTTGCCATGATCTGTGGCAGTCTCATCATCTATGCATGCGGTTTGTCGTGGCTAAAAATATTGACCGGCATGACTTTGGGAAAAACCCTGGCTGTGGGAATGGTTCCCTTTCTTCCGGGGGATGCGCTTAAAATGGCTGCGGCGGTTCCCATCGCAAAAGCATTGCGGCCGGTAATAAACAGGGAATGAGGGATCAGGGGCCAGAGGTCAGGTGTCAGAGATCAGAGGTCAGGGGACAGAAGTCAGAAAATCAGAAGGTGAGAGAAAAAGTAACCTTCTGATTCTCTTGCCTTCTTAACTTCTTGTTCGCAAAAAAATCAGAGGCAGATCAATTTAAAATTGATGATTGAAAATTGGATATTAAAACTAACGTAGCAAAGCGATACCATCAATCATCAATCCTGAAGTCATGGGAATCGTGTTGTGAATATTATTGAAATCGAAAATCTGAGTCATAGGTTTGCAGACGGCACTGTTGGGCTTGAGAATATTAATCTTTCCATTTCCGAAGGGATGTTTGTTGTCATCGCAGGGCGTAACGGGTCCGGGAAAACCACCCTTTTAAAACACTTAAACGGCCTTCTTTTGCCTACAAAAGGGGTCGTCAAACTTTCCGGCGTATCGGTGGCCAAAAACCTTACATGGTCCAGACAGATGGTGGGCATGGTATTTCAGGATGCCGACAGCCAGATTGTCGGTGAAACCGTTTCAGATGATGTGGCTTTTGGACCGGAGAATCTTTGTTTGGAACGGGCCGAGGTCAAACATCGGGTCGCCCGGGCATTGGAGACTGTGGGATTACATCACCACAAAGATCAAAAACCGCATGTATTGTCCGGTGGAGAAAAACGACGGCTCGCAATAGCGGGTATTCTGGCAATGGAACCAAAAGTGCTCGTTTTTGATGAGCCTTTTTCCAGCCTGGACTATCCGGGGGTCAAACAGGTTTTAGCACAGATGATTTCTCTGCATCAAGCCGGACAAACGATTCTGGTTGCCGCGCATGATCTGGAAAAGTTGATCGCCCATACAGATCGTCTGGTCATTATGCAAGATGGAGGCATCGTCAGGGACGGATTGCCCTCTCAGCTGTTCGGGGAACTCGAGGCTTTTGGTATTAGAGAACCATGTGCCTCACGGTTGGGGATGGAGGTCCATTCATGGCTGAATTGAACGTGTTGGGTTTCCATGCCGGCAGTTCTGTGCTGCACCAGTTGGATGTTCGATTTAAACTGATGTTTCTTGTTGTCATCAGCCTATCAAGTTTAAACGCTTTTGTTCCTTCACTTTCTCTTTTAACGTTGGTGCTGATGGTTGCACTTAACCATGCCGGACTCCCATTGAGGATGGCCCTAAAAGATCTTCGCTATGTTTTTTTGCTTTTGTTGTTCGTGTTCATGGCTCGATCACTTTCCGTCCCCGGATCATCGGTTGTTGAATTTAAGGCGGTTTCTGTTACTCGGGAAGGACTCTACGAGGGGGCGATTGTTTGCTGGCGTCTAATGATTGTGATCATGACCGGTTTATCGTTTGTCTTAACAACACGGTCGTCGGAAATCAAAGCCGCTGTGGAGTGGATGCTGAAACCTTTTCCATCGATTCCAGCCAAAAGAATTGCCACCATGATGAGTCTGATTGTTCGGTTTATTCCCATTATTTTCGAACAGGCCAAGAAGACTGCGGATGCCCAGCGGGCAAGGGGCGTGGAAAACCGGAAGAATCCCGTATATCGATTAAAAATGTTCTCAATTCCGTTTATGCGTCGAATTTTTGAACGGGCGGACAAACTGGTCCTGGCCATGGAAGCCAGATGTTATTCTGAAAACAGAACCGACTCTCTGCTTTCTTCCGGTTTTAGAGACTGGATCGCACTTGTGGGGGTTGTGTGTTTGTGTTTGATAATTATATTATAAAAAAGATTGACAGGATAACCTAAAAATTGGCATTAATTTTATTGACAATCATTAATTCTATCGATATTTAATATAATTTTTTAAGGGCCGTTAACTCAGTTGGTAGAGTATCTGCCTTTTAAGCAGAGAGTCGCGCGTTCGAGCCGCGCACGGCCCACCATATGCGTCCCCATCGTCTAGCCAGGTCCAGGACACCGGCCTTTCACGCCGGCAGCAGGGGTTCAAATCCCCTTGGGGACGCCAATCAAGATCATCGGAGCCCAGTATAATGATACTGGGCTTTTTTGTTGTTCAGTCATATACAGGACATCCCGACTTTACGTCGGGACAGCAGGGGTTCAAATCCCCTTGGGGACGCCAATCAAGATCATCGGAGCCCAGTA
>PKTV01000433.1 GCA_002868985.1 Desulfobacteraceae bacterium
ACCAACACATGAAAAGTCAAAACCAAGGGCCAACGAGTTAGAAACAAAAACCTCAGAACTAACGCATAAAGACCTAATCAGATGTCTCTGGTCAGCTATTGAGCAAAGCAGTGAAGGTATCGCTATAACTGATCTGGAGGGTAATTTGCAGTATTTAAACAGCGCCTTTGCAAAGAAACATGGATACACCCCCGATGAACTTATCGGAAAAAATTTATCCATTTTTCATACTCCCCAGCAAATGCAGTTCGTAAAAGACGCCAATGGACAGCTCAAAAAAACAGGTGAGTTTAAGGGTGAACTTTGGCATCTAAAACATGATGGTACTGTCTTTCCTGGATTGATGCACAATTCCCTCATTAAGGATATAGGAAACAAGCCGATCGGTATGATGGGAACATTACGTGATATTAGTAGTATAAAACAAATCGAAAAGGCACTGAAGGAATCTCAAAAAGAGCTTGAACGCAAGGTGAAAGAACGAACCAGGGACTTGGCTATCAAAAATAGACAACTTGAGGAATTAAATACTACTCTAAATATTTTGCTAACAAAAAAAGACGACGATAAAAAAAAATTAGAAGAAAATATTTTGTCTAACGTGAAAAAACTGATCTTACCATATTTGAAAAAAGTGAAAGAAAAATCCTTAGATGATTATCAAAAGCTATACTTAGGAATATTAGAATCAAATTTAGAGGAAATTATTTCACCATTTTCTAAAACACTATCCTCAAAACACACGAATCTTACGCCTTCAGAAATTCAAGTGGCAGATTTTGTAAAGCATGGCAAGCGCACGAAAGAAATAGCTGATCTTTTGAGTCTTTCTGTTAAGACAATCGAGTGCCACCGACAAGGTATCAGAAAAAAACTCGGCATAAAGAACAAAAAGGCAAACCTAAGATCTTACCTTTTATCCCTTCAATAACACTTATTTTATATACCCAATTTATCCGGAATAAACTGGTGTTGACTGATTGGCGATCAGTTAATAATAGTTAACATTCATCCCCTTCTAACAGTTTTGAACGGGTATATTAAGGGGTCTTATCTCATTCTGGTCTAATTTTAATGCAGTAATCCTCACACAAGCCCCCTTAGAACACAGTGATTTCCCCCAAGGTGCTCTGTGCCGGAACATGTAACATTGCTACTTGGTAGGCTCCGGTTTTCTCGGAATTGCATGAATCAGAAAGAAATTTAGAAGTTAAACAAAATGTCGAAGAGCATAAAAATGGTTAGAAGATATCTCGTAACCGAGAGGTTGTCATGGACTGACTATCAAGACCCCATTAAATTGTCGAATGATACCGCAAAACCGAACAAAGGATGCAATTTTTTTATGGAACTCAACACATGAAAGATCGTCTAGTCCAAACCGTCAAAACACTGGTGGAAAACCCGGAACAGGTGCAGATTAATGATATTGAGAGTGCCCAATGGATTATATTAGAATTAAGTGTGGCAAAGAATGATATGGGAAAAATCATTGGCAAACAGGGAAAAATAGCCGGTGCCATCCGGGCTTTATTAAATGCAACCTTTGGAAAATCTGGGAAAAGAATTGTCCTTGGAATTGTTGATACGGAAGGTCTGACCTGAGACAATAAGGCAATTTTCTCTAAACCATATGAAATGAGGGCACTAAAAGGATATGAAGCCTGACTACGCGAGCAGGGCTTCTAAATTTAAAAATAAGCATCCACAGGGTACTCCAATTCCCTGATGTAATCTTGTGTTCTGCAATCTGTGGTAAACTTAAAACTTGTGTGATCTGGTATTTATCTTGCATTTTGAAATTGGTTCAACCGTTGTTATATCGAATCCTATTTGGCGGATTTATCCGTTCACAATATGGTGAACCGATACCCCGTATTTTTTGAGACGCTCGGCGATATCATTTTTTCGGTGACAACGATCCGGATCCACTTCCATACACATCAGGCAAACGACCCTGTCTTTTTGCCATCCTGCCAATTTTCGTATATCATCCTCATCGATTTCGGAAAATCCGCCCAGGATTTCCCCAACCCAATTGTATTCGATGCCGACAGCCGGCAAAAAAGATTCAAGAACTTTTTTATTGAACGATCCTTTTCTGCTGTATGGCCTGGACCGAACATCCAGAAGGATTTTGATTCCTTTTTCCTGTAGGATGTCTTGCAGTATTTCAATGTTTTCTAAAAGTTGATATCCGATCGAATATAACATGTTTTTTTTTAAATTCCCTCCAACCCAAACGATGAATTATCTGCTGTCGTTGTTTCCAAAAACCGTATAGGGACTCACCTTCCCTTTATTCTTTAAAGGTTGCCTTTTATGCCCGTGGTTTGGTATGTTTTTTCAAGAGGTCGCTAATCTTGAAGCCTCTCAGCAAATCGACCCTGACCAGGACCAGGATCATTCGAATTGCAGAATATATTGATGACATGTCCCCATAGAACAAATATTTGAATTATATTGGTCTGGCAAGTGTTCTGATGATTATAGTTCCATTTTAAAGGAAATTAGAATCAAAAAGAAACTCTGAAATGAAAAAGGGAACCAACGCCATGAAAATGAGCTTCAACGGGCCTATAGAAGGTGTACTGCTGATTCATCTTTCCGGGGAATGGCGCATTGGAGAAGCCTTACCTTCTTTTAAAGAAATTCAAAATCAGGTGATGTCGGAAATAGATATTCGAAAAGTCGCCTTTGACGCAAAAGACCTTGCCCAATGGGATAGCAGTCTGCTCATCTTACTAACAAAAATCAAAACCATTTGTTCCAAAAATAACATCTTCCTGGATCATGAGGGACTTCCAGAAGGTGCGAAACGTCTTCTTGAACTGGCCACAGCCGTACCGGAAATCACTGATGCAAAAAAAGTCGAGGAGCAAGAAACATTCTTTTATCTTGTGGGAGCTGAAACGATTTATTTTTTCAGATCGGCAAGAGAAATGATTGCTTTCATTGGTGGGGCATTTTTAGCTTTCATCAGATTTTTTAAAGGCAAAGCACGTTATCGTCGTTCTGACCTGACCATGACCATCCAGGAATGCGGTGCACAGGCACTTCCAATTGTATCTCTCATCAGCCTTTTGGTGGGTTTAATTCTTGCCTTTATCGGTGCCATACAGTTAAAAATGTTCGGCGCACAAATCTACATTGCCGATCTCGTGGGTATTGCCATGGTCCGGGTAATGGGGGCTGTCATGACAGGTATCATCATGGCAGGTCGAACAGGGGCTGCTTTTGCTGCTCAAATCGGTACAATGGAGGTGAATGAAGAGATTGACGCCCTTAAAACTTTAGGTATTTCACCCATGGAATATCTGGTTTTACCAAGGATGCTGGCACTGGTTCTCATGATGCCTCTTTTGTGTCTTTATGCAGATCTTATGGGCATTCTAGGCGGGTCGATTGTTGCCATTGGAATGTTGGATTTAAATATACACCAGTATTATATCCAGACCAAAAACGCTGTCGGCCTGAATCATCTCTGGATCGGACTTTTTCATAGCGCTGTCTTCGGTATTCTGGTGGCACTGGCAGGATGCCTCAGGGGAATGCAGTGCGGTCGAAGCGCTTCCGCTGTCGGAGATGCAGCCACATCGGCGGTGGTGACCGCCATTGTAAGCATCACTGTAGCAACAGCGATAATAACGATCATGTGTAACGTTATAGGCATTTAACCCGAATTTGTCATGAAAAATAAATATGATATTCCGATATATCGTCAAGAATCCGTGCCCAGAGGACCAGGTTCTCAATGACTAATAAATGCTTAGAATCATAAATGG
>PKTV01000017.1 GCA_002868985.1 Desulfobacteraceae bacterium
CCAGGGCCAGGGTCAGGGAAAAAAGCACCACCATGTTCAGGGTAATTCCCAGAATATGAAGCACGATAAAGGATAGCAGCATGGAAAAGGGGATGGCAAGACTGACCAAAAATGCGTTTCTCAACCCCAGGGCAAAAAAGAGAACCACCACCACCAGAAGAAGACCGGTAAGGATGTTGTTCTCAAGATCGGCCACCATGGATTTGATATCTTTCGCCTTGTCCATGACCTTGACAATTTCGGTATTGCTGGGCCAGGTTGGCTGTTGTTTTGCAAGCAGTTGGTCGATTTTATTGCTGATTTCAATGATGTTTTCACCGGAACGTTTTTTGACCGCAATGTTCACGGCAGATCGTCCGTCCAATCGGGACCTGCTGGTTTCTTCCTTGAAGCCATCCACCACCCTGGCCAGGTCTTTTAAGTAAATGGGCTGGCCCTTATGGGTGCCCATGACCAGACCATAGATTTCAGCAGGTGTACGAAATTCGCCGGGCACCCGCAGTTGAAAGCGTCCTTGGCCCAGACGGATGGCACCACCCGAAGTGTTCTGGTTTTCGCTGTACAGGATTTTCTGGAAGGAGGGAATAGACATCCCGTAATAGGCGAGTTTTTCAGGAAAAACTTCCACTCTGATTTCCCGTTCCAACCCGCCGGTGACGTCTGCTTCGAGCACGCCGGGAATGGCTTCGATGTCGTCTTTAAGATCGTCGGCGATCTTTTTTAGGGTGGCCAGCCCACAGGTACCGCTCATGGAGAAGACCACGATGGGCAGCTCGGAAAAATTCACTTCAAAGACCAAAGGATCATCCTCCAGGTCCGTGGGAAGTTCGCCTTTGGCTTCGTCCACTTTGTCTTTCACATCCTGCAGGGCTCTGTCGATATCGGTGCCGGTAACGAACTCGACATTGATTGAGGAAAGCCCCTCACTGCTGACGGATTGGATCTTTTTGACGCCGTCTAAGCCTTTGAGTTTTTTTTCGATTTCAATGGTGACGGTGGTCTCCATGTCCGCGGGTGATACCCCCCGGTAAGACGTGGTAACAAAGACGTTGGGGATGGTGATATCCGGATCGGACTCTCTGGGCAGTACGTTGTAACAATAGACCCCGAAGACAATGATAATCACGGCGAGCACCATCACGGTGATGCTCTTGTTGACGGCGGTATCTGAAACAATCATAGGGCCGTTCCCTCTTTCCCGGAAACAACCCGAACGACGTTAACTCGTTGTCCTTCCTCTACGTTACGGTGGCCTTCGACAATGACCCTGTCGCCCGTTACCAGTCCTTTTTTGATTTGTACCTTCCATTCTTCGAGGATTCCCAACTCCACAGGCCTCCTTTCGGCCAATCCGTCTTTCTCCACGTAGACAAACTGTTCCTGATTTCGGGTGATGACCGTGTAAAGCGGCACACTCATGCTGGCCTTTGCCACGTTTTTGACGATATCCGCCCTTACGAACATGCCGGGTAAAAGCATGCCGTCGGGATTGGCGATGGCCAGTTCCAGTTTGTAGAGTCTTGCAATATTTTCAGGCGAGGCGGCAAGGACAAGCTTTCGACCTTCAATTTTAAGGTTGTTCAGAGCCTGCACCGTAAGCTGAACGGTGTCGATGTTTCGCACGAAGGGCACATCCGACTCGGGGATACCGATCACCGCTTTGACCTTATCGATTTCAAGGATTCGGGCAATAGGATCGGCCACACTCAAAAGCAGGCCTTTTTTGGCGTCCAGCCGCCGGATCACTCCCGACATCGGTGCGGTGATGTTACAGCGTGAGAGGCTTAGTTCCGCTTTCTCCATCTCAGCCTTTGTGGTCTGCACCTGGGTTTCATTCTTCTCAAATTCAGATTTGGGAATCAGGCGCATTTCAAACAACTTCTCAAATCGCTTCAAATTTGCATGTGCCATTCGGTAAGAGGCTTTAGCGGCGTCGAGAGCGATCTGGTAATCGGTGGGATCGATGCGTGCGATGACCTGGCCCTGGGTCACTTTATCACCTTCTATCACCGAAACCTCTATGATCTCGCCGTTGATTTTGGCCAGAAGTTCAAGATCTGTCCACGGCTCAATGGCGCCCGGCAGATTGATCCGGTCGCGGATCGTGGTGGGCTGTACATCCAAGAGCACGACATTGGTGGGTGGGCGCTCGTTGGCCAGGGCCTTGGCCTGTGCCTCTGCCATCTTTGTTTTTTTGGCATTGATTACTGAAAAAAACGTGATGATGATAACGACGGTCATCATCAGAAATAGAAGCGGCAACGCCTTCCAGATCATTTTTACGATTCTGCCCCGCCGGGTTTGAGGTTCTATTTCTTTTGAGTGCATGGTGTTTTCCTCTTAGTTATTTTCAAATCTCGATGTTGCAAAATGTAAAAGACGTCAAGTTCATGCTATATTCTGTTCCCTGTTTTTCGGAGACAACCCCTCCATGGCCTGGGTCAGAAGTTTTTCCAGAGCCTGTTCTATCTCCTGTTCGCTTTGAAATCGGCGTTCATACCACGCGGACAGAACCATGATGTATAAGGCATAAAAATGGCCTGAAATAAAGAGAAGCTCCAAATCGTCACGCAGTTCATTGCGCGATATTGCCCGTGTAAGGATTTCACCTAAAGCGCTGAGATACCGTTCAGAGAGGTCATTTGATTTATCTATGGTCAGTTCTTTGGGAAAAACCATTTCCCTGGACAGAATGCGTCCGAAGTCGTAATTCTTTGTAACATACCGGAATTGTCCCATAAACAACGTCAAAAGTTGCTCCTTAAGCGGGGCCTCGGGATCTCTTTTTTTGGCGAGATCGGAAAAAGCAAAGTCAACCTGGTCCTCGCAAAAAGCCAAAAAGATTTCGTTTTTGGTATGAAAGTAACCATAGATGGTACTTTTTCCGACACCGGCCATTTTGGCCAGTTCATCAACGCTTGTATTTTTAAAGCCTTTTTCCGAAAAGAGCTTTATGGCGGCATTCATTATCGCCTGCCGTGTTTTTTTCTTTTTTGCTTCTCTAAGACCACTCATGATTTCTCCTCTTTAAAAAGTCGACCATGGTCGGAATTTTAATCATTGTCGGGAGGGTTGTCAACAAAAAAAGTCGACTATGGTCGACTTTTTGACGCCGTTCATAAATTCATGTATGAATAATACCTCATGCTTTGCGCATCCGACGCTTTTAGCTATCGTATAGTTCCTTTCATTTGTGTCTACATATAACCCACCTGTTTAAAAATATTCACAATATTTGTGTAATTTACTTCATAATTTAAACGCTATTTGTTTGTCTTGATCATCTTGGATTCACAAAGTAATTAAACAACTATTTGTAAATATTATATAAACTAAATTTCGAGCTTGTTTGTACGATTTTTGCACTTGAAATATGGAGCCATAGGCAATCAAACAAAATATATCGGAAGGCATGAAGAGAGCCAATAGATTTCCTTGGGTGGATATCAATTCACCTTTAAAAAGGAAATAGGGCACTTCGACTTAATTGTCCGGAAGAATTTAAATGGTATTTGACTATGAAGTGGCTTGAAACCAATAAAAACTGCCCTTGTCGTAAAGGTGAAGGTTGCGTTAACGGCCTTAAATGCAGCAAGAAAAACTGCTTTCTACTTAAAAAAGTTGATAAGGCTGAAACAGGTAATACATATTTATACAGGTAGTGTGTCTTCAAATACCATGAAGCTATCTCAAAATAATCTTTTGGCCCAACCTCGGCGTTGGAGCCTCGTTTTAAGTCCTCGACATACTTGAGTATGCGTGTCGAAGATCCCGTCA
>PKTV01000202.1 GCA_002868985.1 Desulfobacteraceae bacterium
AAACAATAAATTTTTTGATAGGACAGTAGAATAATGACCAAAGAGAACGATGTCGTACTCATATACTTTGAGGACCAGCCAATATCATTTGCGAGAATAGAGGACATCTCTCCGGATATTAAAAAAGACTGGTATCATGTTAAACTGTTAATGCTGCAGTTTCCCCTTCAAGTGGTTAGCTGGATATTGCGCGATATTTATATTAACGGCCAGGAATTTACCATGGAAGGAAAAAAAATCCGTATGGAAAAGGTGGTTTGCCCCGAAGAGAGCGAACCGGTCGAGAAAGAAAAAGACATACCTGAGAAATCAGGGGGTCAAAAAGTGATATCTTTAGCTGATCTTAAGAAAAAATCATCGTGAGGTTGATTTTGGGGTTATGAAACGCTCAAATCAAATCGTCATCTCAGCCTCGAGACGTACCGATATTCCTGCCTTTTACATGAATTGGTTTATGGCGCAGATCAAAAAGGGCTGGTTTGAAGTTGTCAATCCGTATAATCGGCGTAAGGTTATCGTTCCTGTGACGCCCGACAACGTTCATACCATTGTATTCTGGTCAAAAAATTTCGCTCCTTTTATTAAAGGAGGTTTCGGCCAAAAGCTTTTGAGGATGGGATACAATCTTTTTTTTAACTTTACCATAAATTCGGATATTCCGTTAATAGAACCTCGAGTGCCGTCTTTAAAACAGCGACTTGATCAGCTTAGAGACCTTTGCCAAAACTACGACCCAAGAAGTATAAACTGGAGATTCGATCCAATCTGTTTTTTTAAATTTGAAGAAAAGGTCATCAAAGACACTCTTTGTGATTTTTCCAGGATTGCAACATGGGCATCACAATGCGGTGTTATACGGTGTATTACCAGTTTCATGGACCATTACACCAAGATAAAAAGACGCATAAAGTCAATGCCGGGATTTTCATTTAGTGATCCAATCCTGTCGGAAAAAATAGAAATTCTTCTTAACTTGGAAAAAAAACTTTCGGAAAAAACAATTGATCTGTATACGTGCTGCGAAAAAGAAGTGCTGAATGCGCTGCCTTCAGGCTCGAACATCAGGAAAGGCTCGTGTATTCCAAATGATCTTATTGTTAAGATATTTGGTGGAGACCTCAGCTTTAAAAGGGATACCGGCCAGCGGTCACCAAAGGGGTGCGGATGTATGATTTCAGTGGATGTCGGGTCATATCACCTGCATCCATGCTATCATAACTGCCTGTATTGCTATGCCAATCCAACTAAAGCCGGTTTTAAAAATAAAATCCATAACAAGATATGAAAATTGCTTCAGTTGTCCTTGACAATATAACGATTTTAGCACCACTTGCCGGCATCACTAATTTGCCGTTTCGACTGTTGGCAAAGGCTTCGGGGTGTGGTCTGGTCTGTTCAGAGATGATCAGTGCCAACGGGCTGGTTCACAGATCCCCCAAAACACATGAAATGCTCGAAAGCCGGATCGAGGAAAAACCGTTATCGGTTCAGATATTCGGTTCAGATCCCTATAAAATGGCTGAAGCAGCAGCCATGGTTGAGGACTCGGGGGCTGACATTCTCGACATCAATCTTGGCTGTGCTGTAAAAAAGGTGTTGAAAACCGGATCAGGGGCGGCTTTAATGAAAGCGCCCAATAAGGTTGAAAAAATTTTCTTGGCTGTCCGAAAGGCCATAAGCATTCCGCTTACCGTTAAAATGAGAGCCGGTTGGGACAAATCCGGCAGTGAGGCTTTTGCCATCGCTAAAGTCGCTGAGGCGGCCGGAGTGGACGGCATCACGGTGCATCCACGTCTGGCGACTCAAGGGTTTGGGGGTAAAGCTGACTGGTCTTTAATTACGGCTATAAAAAATAGCGTGTCCATCCCTGTGATCGGAAACGGAGATATTGTAACGCCGGAAGATGTACTTACCATGATAAAGGAAACGGGTTGTGATGCGGTAATGATTGGCCGCGCAGCCATTGGAAATCCATGGTTATTTTCTCAGGTGATGTCTTTAATGAATGGTAAAGAAAGGATGTCACCGGATCTTACCGAACGTTTTGATGCGATGACGAAATATCTTAATACTTCAATAGAATGCTTTGGAGAGAAACGGGCGTGTCGAATGATGCGAAGTCATCTGGGATGGTTTGTCAAAGGATTGCGTTACAGCAGTAGGTTTCGTGAATCCATCAAGGGATTATCCACGGAAAGGGAAGCCCTGTCGTTTATTGGAGAATATAAAAGCTTTTTGCTTGATTCAAGTAATGTCGAATGTTGAAAATAATATACTTATCAATAAGAGAATGTACCAAGGAGTTCCTATGAAAAAACAGCTGTCTTTTGTACTGACTCTCGTTTTTTTGCTAACATTTTCTGTCTTTGGATATACCGACAATTCAAAGGAAGTTGTTGAACTAAAAGAAAAAGGGAGTATCAATTGGAGCAGGGGGGTCGTTCAGGCAAAAGGGATCGGTGTTCCTCCACCAAAAATGTCTAGAAATTCCAATGCTCGAACCGTGGCGCTGACAGATGCAAAACTTAATGCTTTTTGTATAATCCTTGAAATTATAAAAGAGCTGCGGATTAATGGCACTACAGCTGTTGGAGATTATGCAATTCAAGACCCTGCCATTATGTCGAAAATTGAGAATATGGTAAAAAATGCAAAGGTGGTCAAAAAAGAATATCTAACAGACGGGACGGTAAAAATAGAAATGGAAGTGAATCTTCGCGGAGGATTTGCTCAACTCATACTTCCAAAAGACATCAAGCCTCTCGACTCAATCACGCTTGTGACGAAAAATAAAACATCGTCACCGGTTTTTACCGGACTTGTGGTCGATGCCAAGGGGCTCGGTGTCAGGCCTGTAATGGTTCCAAGAATACTCGATGAAAACAATCAGGAAGTTTATGGTTCTGCTTTTGTTAGTAGAGAATATGCCGTGCAACAGGGTATGAGCGGATATGCTCGGAATTTGAAGGAAATTTTGAATAACCAGAGGGTTGCAGATCATCCTTTGGTGGTTAAAGGATTGAAGACATCGGGTCCGGGTCGTTCTGAAATTGTCATCAGTAATGCAGATGCTTCAAAGCTCAGAAGTACTTCGGAAAGCCTTTATTTTATGAAAAAATGCCGTGTTATTATTGTGGTTGATTAACCCTTAATTCTACTGGAAAACATTAAAAAAGAAAAATATAATAGTAAATTATCATACATTAGACCAAGATGCCTTGTCTCTGAACCGCTCAGGTTCATAAAAGATGCGGGCTTGACCGGAGGAGTTATGAAATTTAAAAAACGATACGTTTTATTTGTAGTTTTGTGTGTCTGTTTTTTATACGCATGTGCCCCAACGTCTATGGGATCGAATGCGTGGCTCGACACACCTGTTCAACATGTTCGCAATGGTGACACACTGTTAAAAGCGGGCAAAATTGATGATGCATTTCGAGAGTTCAGTCGAGCAAAGGAGCTTGATCCGAATTATTCGCCGGCTTATGTGGGTCTCAGTTTAGTATACGGTTTAAGGGGGGACGATGAGACTTCCGCCATGTATCTGAAAAAGGCAGTTAACCTGTTAAAGGGAACACACCAGAAGTAGAGGTTTATTCAAAGGTATCCTTAAATAGTGCCTGAACGAAAACCCTGCTTTTTTTAATCAGTTGATCAATAATTAAAAATACGGTTCTTTTAAATTTGGAGCGATGGAGTACTGGAGTGTTGATAATTGCCTGTGATTCCAC
>PKTV01000030.1 GCA_002868985.1 Desulfobacteraceae bacterium
AGAGAAATAGCCTTAGCAATTCACGGGGCAGGCGCAGAGATGGGATAAAAAACCATTTATGGATGGACAATAGTTAGATGTATTGGTGAAATATTTCTTTAGTCAACAAACAGATCCGTGCTCAAATATCGTTCACCGGTACTCGGCAAAATGACCACGATCTGTTTTCCTTTGTTTTCAGCCCGCTGGGCCATTTCCATGGCAGCCCAAACCGCAGCCCCGGATGATATGCCGCACAAAATACCTTCCATTGCGGCCAGCTTTCGGGCGGTTTCAAAGGCCTGTTCATTGGTCACTGTAACAATCTCGTCGATGATGTTGGTGTTTAACACATCCGGCACAAACCCGGCACCGATACCCTGGATTTTGTGAGGTCCGGGCTGACCGCCTGACAGGATAGGTGAATCAGCCGGCTCTACTGCCACGGCTTTAAATGACGGCTTTCGGGACTTGATTACTTCAGATACCCCGGTAATGGTGCCGCCGGTTCCAACCCCTGATATAAAGATGTCCACGTTGCCGAAGGTGTCGTGCCAGATTTCCTCGGCGGTGGTTTTTCGGTGAATTTCCGGATTGGCGGGATTGGAAAACTGATCGGGCATGTAGGCATTTGACATATTTTCCAAAATCGCTTCGGCTTTTGCAATGGTGCCTTTCATCCCGTCTGCGCCGGGTGTCAGAACTAGGTTTGCCCCTAAGTGCTTTAAGAGCTTTCGCCGCTCGATGCTCATGGTGTCGGGCATGGTCAATGTCAAAGGATACTTTTTGACACCGCAGACAAACGCCAGAGCAATCCCGGTGTTGCCACTGGTGGGCTCCACAATGGTGGTGTCCGGGTTTATCAACCCTTTTGCCTCGGCCGCTTCAATCATTGAAACGCCGATTCGATCCTTAACACTTCCCAGTGGATTGAAAAACTCGAGCTTGGCAAAGATTTCAGCGCCAAGACCATCCGCAATGGTATTGAGATGCACCAGAGGCGTCGATCCCACGGTGGAATTGATATTTTTAAATGTTTTCATGATTTCCTCCATTTAACCCAGGTGACATATGAAAAACGTTTTCTTTCGCGAAATCCAGCAAACTGAGCCCTCAGGGAATTTCTTTTCTAAATCTTTTAGTATCAGCCTAAGCCTCGAAGAGCGGAATGTATGATCTTTTTTTAAAGCGGGTGCTGTTTGAGTGGCTTAGGGATCGTTAGAAAGAACAGACGAATGCCGAAATCACATCTTTAAAAAAACTGCAGCACGTTTAGCAAACCTATTGATTTTTCAAAGATAAATCCCTGTTCTTTCTTTACGAGCCCTTGCCACGAGTTCACTCGTTTAAAAAAAAGATTATCCATGAAGCGACTATTTAGAAAAACTCCCCGACCCCTTAATAAATTATACCCTAATCATCTTTCATGTTAGATTCAAGCAGGGCATCGATTTTTGCAAAAAGCTGATCATCGGTACTGTGTTTTAGTTCAATGGCCTTTGCCGGACATTCCGATGCACAAATACCGCATCCCATGCACGCCGACGGCGGAATCTCGGATACCCCTTCTTTATTGATAAACGGTGCACCGTAGGGGCATACCCGAACACAAATCAAACATGCCGCACACTTTTCAGCATCGACTTCGGCGACGGCAGCAGACGTCGTCATCTTCTCCTTGCACAACACTTTCATGGCCTGCTGTCCGGCACTTTTGGCCATGGTAACGCTCTCTTCAATAAACCGGGGACTATGAGCCAGGCCTGCCAGAAAAACACCCGAGGTGGCAAATTCCACCGGCCTTAATTTGACATGGGCTTCCAGAAAAAACCCGACATCAGCGGTGGGCAGTTTCAAAAGGCGGGCAATCTGCCGGGCACCTTCACCGGGCCGAATACCTTCGCTTAACACCACCAGATCGGGTTCAATTCGAAAATCCTGATGAGAGCTTCGATCCGTGAAATCGACGATCAATTTTCCACTGTTATCAACCACCAATGGTTTTTCTTCAGGGATATACCGGAAAAAGAGGACGCCTTTTTGCCTGGCTTTAAAATAATACAGTTCTTTAAACCCAAAGGTTCTGACATCTCGATACAACACAACCACCTGCGCACCGGGATTCATTTCTTTGAGCTGCATACTGTTCTTCACGGCTGCCGAACAACACACTCGGCTGCAATAAGGAAAATCGGGTTCTCGTGACCCCACGCACTGGATCATGACAATTCGTTTGAGTTGACGGGCCCATAAAGGATCATCCATAAGACGTTTTGAAAACTCCACCTGGGTGAGAATGCGATCATCCTGGCCGTAAAGATATTCCTTGGGTTCATACGGACGCCCGCCGGTGGCGACAATCACTGCCCCGTATTGAATATCGATTCGCTCGTCTTTTTTTTGAACCGAACCGTTGAACGCGCCCAGATGTCCGCCATGGGAAACAAGTGTGCTATTCAGATAAACAGAAATGTTGGAATGATGGGTGACCCTTTCGATGAGATAGCGGATCAACCGAGAAGGATAATGTCCTTCCAGCGTGAATTTGAGATTCTGTGCAAATCCCCCCAGGCCATCACTTTTCTCCACAAGGTGAACATGAAATCCCTGGTCGGCAATGGTCAGGGCGGCTGTCATGCCGGCCAGGCCGCCGCCGATGATCAGTCCTTCATTGACCACCGGGTATGACTTGTCATACAGCGGCTCAAGTCGAATGGCCCGGGCCACACTGGCTCGGATCAGTTCCTTGGATTTTTGGGTGGCTTTTTCAGGATTGTTTCCGTGAACCCAGGAGCACTGATCCCGGATGCTGGCAAGTTCGAACAAATAGGGGTTCAATCCCGCTTCTTTCAAGGTTTCCTGAAACAGGGGTTCATGAGTTTTCGGAGAGCATGCCGCCACCACCACACGGTTTAACCGGTGTTCTTTAATAAGATCGATAATGGTCTGTTGGGTTTCTGTAGAGCAGGTGAACATAAAATCGGTGGCAAACACCACATGGGGACGTTTTTTCACGTCCTCTAAAACGTTCTGAATATCCACAACACCGGCGATGTTGGTGCCGCAATGGCACACGAAAACCCCCACTCTGGGCGTTGTTTCAATGGGCGTTTCCGCCAAAATTTCTTCAACAACAGTTTCAGTATATCTTGCATCGCGAATGAGGATGGCGGCTTCGGCGGCAGCTGCACCGGCCTGGATAACCGTTTCGGGAATGTCTTTGGGGGCTTCGATGCCGCCGCATACAAAGACACCCGGCCGGGAAGTCGCTACGGGTTCATCAAATTCGGTAGTTAAAAATCCATAAGGGTTCGCGACCAGCCCCAGTTGTCTGGATAGTTCGATAAAACCCTCCGACGGTTTGAAACCACTCGAAAGAACGATCAGATCATATTCATCTTCTCTTTTATCATTTAAATGATGATCAAACGTCTCAATGATCAGATTCTCATTTTCAGGATTCAGATAAACCTGAGAAATCATCGACCTCCGAGTTCGCACACCGTGCTGATTGCGGGCGCGGTCAATGTAGTCGTCGAATCCCTTCCCATGTGCCCGCAGGTCCATAAAATAGATGGTCGCTTGGGTTTCGGATTCATGGAGGCGGGTTAAAACAGCTTGTTTGGCCGCATGCATACAACACACCGAAGAACAAAAGGGGCGGTTTCGGGCCGGATCCCGGGACATGACACATTGAATCCAGGCGACGTTTTCAGGGTGCTTCAGGTCGGTCTCGCGCAGCACCTCGCCC
>PKTV01000029.1 GCA_002868985.1 Desulfobacteraceae bacterium
TAAGCTGAGCGTTTCCAATTTCACCGCATCTACTGCGTCAGATGCCGTTCAGCATAGACGACTATAGCGAAACAACACCTTCTCCCGCAGAGCGGGATTTCGCTATGTTCAAGACTTGGCGAAGCGGAGATCCCGCCACGCGGGGCTTATCTGCCTGTCGGAACGAAGTGTAGATCCCGTTACCGGGGCCCTGTGAAATGCGAAGCCTATTTCTCTGGGGCGGCAAACTTGAAAATCGCTCAACTTAGGTTTTCGTGTCTTCGTACTTTTGTAATTTCGTGACAATTTTTAAAGAGGTTAATAAATGACAAAACATCAAAACAGTCAATTTTCAGGCGCCCGCCGATATGTTCTGGATGATGAACTGGCCAGCATCGTCAATGTCTCCATAGCCCTTGAGATGCCGTTATTGCTCAAAGGAGAGCCCGGCACCGGTAAAACCATGCTGGCCCATGCCATTGCGGAAAGTCTGAACATGCCCCTTATTGTGCTCAATGTGAAATCGAGCATGAAACTGGTGGACGCCCTTTACCAGTATGACACGCTTACTCGTTTGAATGACAGCCGTTTCGGCGATTCAAAACGGGATGTCAGCAACATCGAAGATTACATCAAGATGGGCAAAATCGGCCAGGCCTTTACTTCAGAGTCAAGGACCGTGCTTTTGATCGATGAGATCGACAAGGCTGATACCGATTTCCAGGACGATATGCTCGATGTTCTGGATCAGATGGAATTTGACATCATTGAAATTGACAAAACCATCACGACCAGATTCCGTCCGGTCATCGTTATCACGTCCAATGCCAAGAAGGATCTGTCAGATCCGTTTCTGGGCAGATGCAATTTTCATCACATCGCCTTTCCGGATTCGGAGATGATGCGAAATATCATTCAGGTTCACTTTCCGGATATCAATTCAAATCTCATGGAAAGTGCCGTATACACATTTTACGAACTGCGTAAAATCGATGCCATTGAAAAAAAGCCTGCCACCAGGGAGCTGATTAACTGGATTCGGGCGCTTAAAACCGATCCTGACTTTAGCCCCGATCTGCTGGCCAATGGGAATATTCCCTTTCTAGGTGTGTTGTTTAAAAAAAGTCAGGATTATAAAAGAGCCATGGGTTCTACAAACCGTGGCGGTCTGTTTTAACAAAAGATATGTTTATCGACTTCTTCTACCAGTTAAAGACTGTCGGAATACCGGTCAGTCCAACCTCGTTTTTAACGCTTCAAAAAGCGCTGGATATGGGGCTGATCAACTCCATCGATGCCTTCTACACCTCTGCCCGGGCGATTCTGATTAAAAGTGAACGGTACTTTGATGTCTATGACCAGGTATTTGCCCACCGGTTTAAGGATGCACAGATGCCCGAATATGAAGACGTTGAACTTGATGAGGTCACCAGAGCCCTGCTGGAGGGATGGCTGGAAGACCCGGTATCTCTTGCTGCCGCCCTTGAGATGGATGAATCTGATATCATCGATCTGACGCCGGAAGAGCTGATTGAATATTTCAAGAAACGGCTTGAAGATCAAAAAGGGAGACACCAGGGGGGAAGAACATGGATCGGAACCGGCGGGACGTCACCGGTGGGTCATTCCGGATACCATCCGGAGGGAATGCGTGTAGGCGGTGTATCCCGCAACAAGTCTGCCGTCAAAGTCGCCATGGACAGAAGATACAAAGACTATTCCCGCCGCGGTCTTCTGACACAGGCCATGATGGGTGAAGCTCTCAAAAGGCTCCGCAACATGGTGCCGGTGGGTCCCAAAGATAGGGTCGACATTGATGAAACCATTTATCAGACCATGAAAAACGGGGGCGAAATCGAAATCGTCTTTTCAAGGCGCTTAAAAGACCGCATCAAAGTCATCCTGGCTATCGATAACGGCGGATGGTCCATGGATCAATATATACCGGTTGTTCAGACCCTTTTCGACTATGCCCGGGATCAGTTTAAGGACCTTAAAACATTCTTTTTTCACAACACGGTCTATGATTTTCTCTGGGAAGATCCGGCCAGAATCAAACAACCTTTTAGGGTTGAAGATTTTATCTCCTTTGATCCGCAGACCCGCCTCATCCTCGTGGGCGACGGCAGCATGGCGCCCTATGAACTGATGGCTGCAGACGGCTCCATCCATGTGGAGGAAAGAAGTGGAAAACCGAGCATCGAACAGTTAAAGTTTTTAGCCCAAACCTTTCCTCACTCTGTTTGGATGAATCCTGTATTCTCACATATATGGAATCAGACACCGACAATTAACACCATCCAACAGATTTTTCCCATGTTTGAACTCACTCTGGATGGTCTGGAGGGAGCCGTCAATCACTTGATGGCCAAGTAAAGAATCCCCCGCAATGCGGGGCTGGCTTGGCCCATCTTAGATCCCGTCACGCGAGGGAGAGCCCTGCTTTGATATAATCCCTGATAAGGACTATTTTACTTAAAGCCGTAAAAAGACTTTATTCACACGCTTCTTTATCTCCAATTTCCTATCTTTCTTTATCTCCTCTCCCCTTCACAACTTTTAATCTATAATCCGTTATCCATTACTTTATTACCATTATTTTCAAGAAACGGAAATGATTGAAAATTTGATTTCTATATGTTATTCGATTGAAAAAATTTCATCGAAAGTTAATCCATTCAAATCAAATTTCTTGGGTCATATCCAAAAGGGTTGATGATTCTAAGCGGCTATACCGCATTTCATAACATCGTTACACGATTTTATCTTAAGGTGAAAAATGAAAAGCATAAAATTAAAATTATTAATCTTTATTGGAATGATTGTAATCGTATGCTCAACGATATTAATCCACAGAACTTACACCTCAGTTCATTCATATGTTGATAATTTAACAAAACAGGAATTGCATCTTGCACTAAATTTTGATCTTGCCATCCGTGAGTATGTGGCTGAAACGATTCGCCCCATGATGTTTAATTTGGTTGGCGAAGGAAAATTCATACCCGAAACCATGTCCTCCAGCTTTGTCGCCCGCAGTATCTTTGAAAAGGTTCGCAAAAATTTTCCAGATTACATCATCAAATTTGCTTCCGGCAACCCAAGAAATCCCGTTAACCAGGCAGGTCCTGAAGAACTTAATATGATCACATATTTTAATGACAATCCTGATAATAAAGTTTGGACGGGCGAGATTGCCATGGGTAGCAGGGAATATCTTGCAACATTCAGTGCCATGCGAATGGAAAAAGCCTGCCTTCGCTGCCATGGGAATCCGAAAGATGCGCCTATCGAATTGATAAAAAGGTATGGTCCCGACGCATCATTTTACCGTCCATTTGGAGAAGTAGTCGGAATGGATACCATTGCCATCCCCAGCGATACCGTCGAAAAACTTTTATTGGACGAGAAATTCAAAAACCTTGGATTTTTAGGGATGGTAATTTTGTTGCTTATTGCATCCTTGGTGTTTGTATTCAAATTTGTCATCACGGATCGTTTAAGCAGAATCACAAATCATTTTTTAGATGCTGAAAAGCAAATTGAAAAATATAAAATTACAAATATTGAGATAGAAGGCGCGGACGAAATAGCTACTTTAGCAATAAGTTTTAATAAGTTAGCAAAAAAACTCAACAATACGTACATTGAACTCACATTGGAAATTGAACGGCGAAAGCAAGTTCAAAAAGCATTGCAGGAAAGTGAAAACCGCTTGCGCACGGTGATTGATCATGCTCCGATCATTATA
>PKTV01000175.1 GCA_002868985.1 Desulfobacteraceae bacterium
GGCTTTAAGTAAAACAGCCCCTTCCAAGAGTTATATCAACGTCGGGTCCCCCCTCGCGTGGCGGGATCTAAGATGGGCCAAGCCTGTCCCGCATTGCGGGGGATTCTTTACTACGAACAATGAACCCTTCAAAAAAACAAACCGATTATGAAAATGACCGCGTAACAAAAGCCGCAGGAGTTGTTGGGTCAGCGACACTATTGAGCCGTATTTTCGGATTGATAAGAGATGTTGTCATTGCCTGGTTCTTCGGTGCCGGATTGAGTTCAGATGCATTCTTTGTGGCTTTTAGAATCCCAAACCTTTTGAGAAGGCTTTTTGCCGAGGGGTCTTTAAGCGTTGCATTTATCCCTGTATTTACTGAAACTCTCATAAATAGAGGAAAAGATGAAGCCTTTGAAATGGCAAAATCCGCCATAAGACTGTTGTCGGTGCTGCTGGTTGTCGTTGCCATTGCAGGGATTTTTTTGTCTCCACTTATCATTCGCATCATTGCGCCCGGCTTTATCGATTCGCCTGAAAAATTGTCCGTTACCATTTTTCTCACGCGAATCATGTTCCCGTATATCTTCTTTATCGGAATGGTTGCTCTTTCTATGGGAATCCTTAATGTTCTGGGTCACTTCGCTGCACCGGCCCTTGCCCCTGTTTTTTTGAACATCTCCATTATTTGTTCAGTTTTTTTAATTTCACCGCACATGACCGATCCAGTAACAGGTCTGGCTGTCGGTGTGGTGATCGGTGGTATTTTGCAGCTTGGGTTTCAGGTGCCGTTTTTGATTAAAAAAGGATTCTATTTTTGGCAAAAAGCAAAAATATTCCATCCCGGCCTCAAGAAAATAGGTCTGTTGATGCTTCCCACCATATTCGGCGCTGCTGTCTATCAAATCAATATCCTGGTGGGAACCCTTTTGGCATCACTGCTTCCCGAAGGAAGCGTTTCGTATCTATATTATGCCGATCGTTTGGTGCAGTTTCCCCTTGGAATATTTGCAATAGCAACAGCAACCGCTGTTTTGACGAGTATTTCAAGACAGGCCGCAAAAAAGGACTTGCAGGCGGTCCGGGGTACCTTTGCATATGCTATGAAACTGGTTCTTTTTATTACCATTCCCTCAATGGTCGGCCTGATCGTTTTAAGAGAACCGATCGTTGCGTTATTATTTAAAAGGGGTGCTTTTGATGCAAAGACCACACATTTGACTGCATATGCACTTTTATACTATAGTGTGGGATTATGGGCTTTTTCAGCCGTTCGGATTGTGGTTTCAACATTTTATGCACTACAGGATACAAAAACTCCGGTACGAATGGCTGTCATATCTGTTTGTGCCAATATCATTCTTGGCGTCGTTCTCATGGGGCCACTGGGGCATGGAGGGATTGCACTCGCCACTTCTCTGGCTTCCATGCTAAATCTCGGACTTCTTGTCCGGGCTTTAAAGACAAAGCTCGGCATGCTGGGATTGAAAGCGATTATGACATCCGCATATAAGACTATAATCTGTTCTGTATTTATGGGTGCTGCTGTCTGGGCGGCGGCTCCATTCATTATGCCTTCTGAAGACGGGAGTCTGATGGGCCTTTTCTTTGGGCTTATGGGAAGTATAATTATCGGCCTTGTGTTATATGGTTCTTTTTCTTTATTGCTTAAAAGTCGAGAATTGGAGAAGGTTATGGTCATGGTCAGAAAGGGGAAGGATAAAGCGTGAGTTTGAAGAAAAATATAATGCTTGTTTTAGCAATAATGACGATGTTGTTATTGTTGTTGTTTATCGTGTTCGGTGAAAATGGTATTATGGATCTGTATAAACTTAAAATGGAAAAGGATAACTTGTCGAAACAAAACGATGAACTTAAAAAGGAAAATATTTCTTCATATCGTGAAATAGAGCGGTTGAAGAATGACCCCAGGTATGTTGAAGATGTGGCCAGAAAGGAGCTGGGTGTTATCGGCAAAGACGAAGTGATCATCAGAGTAAAACCTAAACCGAGCGTTTCAAATAGTGACAGGGCTATAAAAAAAGAAAGGTCCGAATAAAATTGAGTAACAACGATGTCTTTTATACCCGGACAATGGCAAAAGTTTATGCTGATCAGGGTAATTTATTAAAAGCCGCCGAAATCTACAGATATCTTTTAGAATGTGAACCCGAACGCCAGGACCTTATGGATGCACTTTCTGAAATTGAGAGGAAACTCAATGAGAAATCGCCGGATAATCTTATCAAGCTGTTCAACAGGTGGATCGATCTTCTGCTTAAGTATCATAATTTGCAAAAACTTATGAGGTTTAGAAATCATCTTAGCGGCCCGAAATAAATTTTATAAGGAAAAAATTTATGAAAAGTATTATCGACAATAAAAATATTGTTCTGGGAGTATCCGGAGGCATCGCAGCATATAAAAGCGTTGAGCTTTTGAGACTTTTTGTAAAAGAAGGTGCCAATGTCAGGGTCATTATGACAAAATACGCCCAAGCGTTTGTGGGGGCGTTGACCTTTGAGGCCTTATCCGGTCAATCGGTGTGCACGGATCTTTTTGAGAAAAGCGATGATGCATCCATACGGCACATTGACTGGGCCGAACAAGCAGATGCCGTGGTGATTGCCCCGGCAACCGCCAACATTATCGGTAAGCTGGCCAACGGGATTGCCGATGACGCTCTAAGTACCTTCATGATGGCTGTAACGTGTCCTGTGGTCCTCTGCCCTTCAATGAACACGCATATGTTTGAAAGCAATGCCGTACAGAGAAATCTTGAAATACTCCGGTCTGATGGGTATTTTATCATAGACCCGGAGTCCGGGAGCCTGGCATGCGGAACCACAGGACCCGGTCGTCTCCCTGAACCTTGCGACATATTGGACAGAACTGTTTTCTACCTTGTGCCCAAAGACCTGAAAGATAAGAAAGTACTTGTTACCGCCGGTCCCACTCGAGAACCTATCGATCCTGTCAGATTTGTCAGCAACCCTTCTTCAGGCAAAATGGGCTTTGCAGTTGCAAGGGCAGCCGAGTATAGAGGCGGCAAGGTTACCTTGATTACCGGTCCGACAAACCTTTTGGATCCCAACAATGTTACCGTGATCAGGGTGGACACCGCCAAAGAGATGGCTCTTGCAGTATTTGAGAATGTGGAGAACGCTGATATCATTATCAAAACCGCTGCGGTTTCCGATTACCGGCCTAAGGAGCATGCAGAACAAAAACTCAAGAAAGACAAGGATGAACTGGTGTTGTCTCTGGAAAGAACCCAGGATATTCTAAAAGAAATCGGCAGGAATAAAAACGAACAGATTCTCGTAGGATTTGCTGCGGAAACAGAACACCTTGAACGACATGCAGAACAAAAACTGGCTGAAAAAAATCTCGACATCATTGTCGGGAATATCGTGGGGCATCCTGATTCCGGTTTCGGTGCCGACACAAATACGGTAACATTGTTTTATAAAGACGGCACAAAAGAAAATTTACCCAAAATGTCCAAAGATGATGTCGCAAATCTTTTGCTGAATCGGATATTAAAAATTTTATGACACTTTTCGAATCCAATCCCCATTTATTAAAGTCAGGGATTACCAACACACTTGAAGATATAGAAAACTTTTTCAGATTATTGTCTGAAAACGGATGTCAGGGGTTTGAATGTTCAGAGGAAAGCCTCGAAAAGATTAAAAGCTGGGGACGTAAAGAGGGATTTGCGTCAGAAACC
>PKTV01000031.1 GCA_002868985.1 Desulfobacteraceae bacterium
GACTTTCCCCCCATCATTCAACAAATAAATACTGACACTTTCAGGCTCAGGGGCATCGAGGATTTTGTCAATTGTGCTGCTTAGTATCTCATCCAGATTTAAACGGCTACCGATGATTTTGGAGATGGCATTTAAGGTGGCAAGTCGCAGATTAAGCTGCTCGATTTGCCGAAGGGCGGTTTCTATTTTGGCAACATCCTTTTTCATAACGCATTAGAAGTATAGAAATTGTTAAATCTTGTCGATAGGTTTATCAAATAAAATATCTATTTATAACAAAATCTTATTAAAACAGCAAAGGAGGTTTCAAATACAGTAAACCTCCTTTGAAATAGCAAGAACAAAGCACAAAGCTTTAGCTGTTTTCTTTTGTGCGCAAAAAGGTCTCCACCAGTCGGTCCCAGTCCATCTCTGGAAACTGTCCAAAGATGTCGTCAATCAGATCACCGCCTGTGGCTGCCAGTCTTTCACTCTTGGGCCCAAGAAACTTCAAAAGATTCTGGATTTCATTTTCGATCCACCGGAAGCATTTTTTCCCCAGATAAAGCGCCTTCATATCGATTTTAAGGCTGACCGGATTTAAAAGGAATAACCAGCCTTCTCCATATGGATCATCATGTGTGATTTCGGGCTGCTCTTTTATTCTATCATTTACAGCGAACACGATGCCGGAAACAGGGGACTGCATGGGGGCCTCGTTATCATTGCGGTTCAGAACCCATCCCATTTCGCCTTGCATCAAGAAGCTTCCGACCGGCGGAAGATTTATCGGATCCGCCGGTCCGAAAACCTTGGAGGTGAAATCGTCGATTCCGATCCTGACCCATCCATCTTGCAATGGTTGCACCCAGGAATGGCCGATATGGTGATAATAATTTTCAGCAATCTGGACCCCCGACACCTTCGTGAAAGTTGGCTTTTCAATGGCTCTCAAAAGAATATCCGCGAAATTTTTCTTCAGTTCCTCATTCGGGAGAACAGCTATTCCGTCACGGTGAAGGTTCCGAACATATTCGGGACCGGTTATGGAGACCACTTCTTCGTAATCAAAGGGCAGATCGATGCCAATAAGTTTTTTTTGATGAAAGCCGTTCTCTTTTCCATCGGCCTTTTTCTTCTTAAATTCAATGACATTGTTTTTCATGGTTGCCTCTCTTTTACCAGAATGTTTAGTGCTTTTCTGCTGTACGAAAAAAAGTTTTTATCAGCCGATCCCAGGAAATCTCGGGAAAATGCCCAAATATGTCGTCAATCGGTTCCCCGCCTGTGGCCGCCAGTTGCTTGTAGCCGGGTCCTATAAGTTCAAGAAGATTTTGACTCTCCTTTTCCATCCACTGGAAACATTCCTTGCCGGAATAGAGGCCTTCCAGTTCAGACTTGATGTTTGCGGGCTTTAGCTTGAATAACCAGCCGTTATGGTATGGCTCATTGTGTGCGACGGCCGGCTGCTTTAAAACCTTATCATTTACAGTACAAACGGTTCCTGACACAGGAGATTGCATAGGGGCTTTTTTATCATGGCGGGTCAATACACACCCGATTTCTCCTTGTCTTAAAAATACGCCCACCGGAGGGAGGTTTATGGCATCCGCTGTCCCTAAAACATTGGATATAAAATCGTCTACGCCGACTTTAATACGTCCACCATCTTCAATGTGTACCCATGAATGTCCGAAATGATAATAGTAATCCTCAACCATTTTATATCCGGATACGTTTTTGTATGCCGACCTTTCAGAGGTTCCCATCGGAGTTTCCTTATCCAGGAGTTTATGAACAGTACAATGATCGCATTTATATCTACCGGTACATTCTTCAGGAGACTCTATCCGTCCTGATAAAAAATGGATGCAAGGTGTTGCAGCGATTTTATATTTTTCTTTCACATGTCTTGACCAGTAGGCTTGCCTTTGTTCTCGATCCGGAGCGATTTTATCGCCCATGACAGATATCATCGCCTGGTCGAACGGACAATTGTAGCAATCATAGTCATAATCACAGAACCGCAAATTAATGACTCCGGCCCTCATCCAGACACATTTGTCCTCAGGTAAATAAAAACCCGGAATATTCTTCTTTACTTTTTCATAAGGACTGAAGACCATGCCGTCACGGTTCATAAGTTGAATATATTCAGGTCCGGTTATCGCCTCCACTTCTTCGTAATCAAAAGGCTGATCTGAGCTAATGAGATTTTTTGGGCGTAATCTTTTTTTGGGTCTATCCGTCTTTTTCTCTTTCCTATTAGAAGTATTGTATTTCATTTAAAGCCCCCCCTTCATGGCGCGGCAATAGTCTTTTGGAATTGAAACTAAAAGCCACGGCTTTTCCAAACTTGCAAGGCTTGGGTACTCAATTTAATTGCAATGAGAATGCCAAAGATTAATAGAATTCCCGCTAAAAAATTTTACCCATTGGAATCATTCAATTTTTTTAAAGTTTGAAAAAGAAAGGATTCAAATCCTTTTTTAAAAAGAAAAGGAGAGAGTGAAAACTTTGGCTACATCACAGAAAGGTTTGAGAGGAAAATTCACAATAAAAAATAATAAATTCAAATGGATAGATGGGCGTGGCTTATGGCTACACCCCATGTAGCCATTTCCCCTGAATATTGGATTAAAATTTTCAAGAAGGCTTCATAATAGGATTTATACTTCTTAGTAGATGTATTCGTAAATACGGTCACGTATTTATGAATTAGAGTACTTAATAACTCCTCAACGAAGTTTATCTTGAAGATAAATTGAGCAATACTCACAAAGGTCAAGAGACATTTCATCCACTTCATCAGTACCTCCTGAAAAGTGCATGAGACACTTTTTATGCTCACAATGAAGCAGATCTAAAAGATGGCCCAGCTCATGAAGCGCCACTTTTGCCGCACGTTCATGAATGAGAGATTCGGGCGGGGCGGAACCGTCCGGGTTCTTCATTAATCTAAACAATGAAACCAAACCGCATTTTCCTCCCTGTCTGGCTTCGCCGAAGACATGGGTAAAAATAGGGATGAAGAGATCCTTATTGAGAATACCGATAACCTTATCATGATTGCCAAAGTGTATGGACTCAAACGCTTCGATGATGATGCCGGCATTATACTGCAACCTTCTTTCATCAAAAGCAACGCCAGGTGGTTCCATAGAAGGAAGAATTTGAGTCGTAAGCTTGAAACACCCGGCGATATGATCTGCTATAACCTGTAAAGCGATTTCGGAGATATTTCCCAGAGGCATCACACCGACGGATTTTTTCTTTGAGGTCAACCTTCCGGCCTTTCCAAACGATACCGTTTAATCATTTTATGCAGTGTGACTCGGTTGATTTCCAAAATTTTGGCGGATTGCGTCACATTCCAGTTATTTTCAACCAGGATTTTTTGAATATACGCCTTTTCCATTTCACGCAATGGTAAAGTTTGAGAAAACTGTAGGCCAGGAGGTCGAATGAAAGATAAATCTTCGACCCTGAGGGTGCGGGATTTTGAAAGCACGACCGCTCTTTCAATAGCATTTTCCAATTCCCTGACATTTCCCGGCCATTCATAGTGTCTTAACAGCTCCATTGCATCACGGGTGACATGATCGACGTATTTGGTTGTTTCCTGGCAGTATTTTTTTAGAAAGTGTTCAACCAGCAAAGGGATGTCTTCCTTTCTTTTTCTAAGTGGTGGAATTTCGATCATAATGACATTGATGCGGTAA
>PKTV01000467.1 GCA_002868985.1 Desulfobacteraceae bacterium
AATGGCGCTATGTCCGTACCCGAGTCCGTAATCTTCTTAAAATGGGTGCCCATCCGAACGTTGCCATTCCCATGAGCTTTTCTCGTAAAGGTCCGTGGAAATGCGCCAGAACGTTAGCCACGCAAACCGGCATGACGAATCAATGGCTTAAGGATCAAGGTCTTCTATCTGTCAAAGAACTGTGGGTAAACATTCATTACCCAACTACGGTCCGGTAATTTAAGTGAACCGCCCGGTGCGGACCCGCTTGCCGGGTGGTGTGGGGGCCGGGGGAGAAAAACCCCCGGCTACCCGATTGGGTGGCGTATCTATCTCTGAAATTTGGTTATATATTCTTCAAGTTATTATTAAACAAAACCTATTTGTATTATAATTAATCTATGATTGAACCAATTCTTACTTTATAATAGCAGTCTCCTTGATTCCCTGAAGAATTTCACCTATTCTCATACTAATTAATTTAAGCATCCTGTTACGATAAATCATTTTAACTTCATTCAGTTTATTTTGATTATTTTGCAGTTCCATTATTTGAGAGACATAATTTTGATCTTCAGGAATTTTAAAAGGTTTTGATATTTTATCAAATTTTTCCAGTTCTACTTTTGCCTTTTTATAATTTTTATTGATGAATTCAAATAAGTGGTTTTGAATGGAAAGAACAATTATGTAATAAGGATCGCCAATTTCATTATAGATTTTCTCACCGAGCAATTGTATTTCGTCAAGATATTTTTTAATCTCCTTTATGTCTTTATGTTCATTATAAAGATATATATGAGCTATTTCTATGAGAATTAACACAAAAAAATCTAGTCGGTAAGAATAAGTTTTAGTATTTACAATATTCCGTAAAATATTTAGTAATTCAATAAGTTGTTTAGGATCATCAATAACCGGCAATGTAAGTTGTAACTGTATAAAACGATTCAATATTTCCATAAATAGATTTTTATCAGGTTCCGGAGATGTTTTCTTTTTAAATCCGAACATTTAAATATTCTTTCAGTTTTTCTTCAGCCGTCATCAAAGATAATAATGATACATATAACAATTCTAAAACTCAATTTGAATATAGTAAATTTCTCTTATGAAATCATTTCATCAATAAGCCACCCAACGCTTGGGATAACCGATTTGAAAAAGCGCCAGCTTTTTCAATCTGAGTTAATCCCATTGTTATAAATCTAAATCTTTATTTTCCATCTCTTCATACATTGAAGCAGCATAGTCCGCTTCGCTTACGCAATATTCCTTTTCTCCAATAAACCATATTCCAATTTGATCTCTTTTTTCAAACATTTCTTCGGTCAGCTCATGTGATACCACGGATAGCTGTTCTCGCCTCGTTATCCCTCTCAACCATACACTATGTTCAAATCTAAATTTACAAGCGTCGGGGAAATCTGAGGGCCTCTCAAAATATAAGTTTCCACTAATCTATCAGAGAATCTTATTATTTGAGGGGCCCGGAAGTTCCCACTGACCCGCTTCTCCGCCCAGCTGTCCGCAGGCGGCCATGAGATCTTTTCCCTTTGTTGTCCGCTTCTGGATATTGACCCGTTTCTCTATCAAGAGGTCCCGGAAGGTTTCCGTCTCTTTTGCGGTGGGGGGGCGGTAGAGCGAATCCGTGCCCGGATTAAATGGAATAAGATTCACTTTTGCGGGCAGCAGAGCAAGGTATTGTGCCAGTTCCAAAACATGTTCCGGCCGGTCGTTGACCCCCGGAATCTGCACATAGGCAATCATGAATGTGTCTTTTTTTTTCAACGGATACCCAAGCAGTAATTTTCTGAGTTTGTCCATGGGAAAGGCCCTGTTGACCGGCATAAGCTCGGAGCGCAAACGATCATTGGAGGCATTCAAAGAGATCGCCAGCTTGACATGCGGCATGCCGTCAGCGGCAAACTTTTTGAGGCCTGCTTCCAGCCCGGCGGTCGATACCGTAATACGTCGCCGGGCAATATCCAGACCCCGCTGGTCGCTGACAACATTGATCGATTGTATGACATTATCATAATTGTCAAACGGTTCACCCATTCCCATGAAAACAATGTTACGCACATCGGATCCGAAATTTTTGCGGGCGGCATACACCTGCCCCACAATTTCCTGGACGGTAAGGTTGCGCGAAAGCCCTTCTTTGGCGGTTTCGCAGAACCGGCACCCCATCCGGCACCCGGCCTGAGTGGATACGCAAACGGTTTTGTGCCGTACCATGGAAATGACAACCGATTCCACCGATAGGCCGTCAGAAAACCGCGTTACGAACTTGACAACCCCTTCCTGCTCTTTTTTTCTGACCACTCGGCCGGTTTCCGTCTCGACCGCCCGGCAAAATAGAGAGGCAAACTCCCCGGAAGCGGCCATATCCTGCGAAGCGGCCATATCAGTATTCATCCGGCCGTAAAGCTGGCGGAAAATGGCCGTGGCATGATATTCACCTTTTCCGTATTTGCGGGCGAGTTCTTCGACCAGGTTCTCGTATGTCAACTCAAATATCTTCATCGCTAATTTATCTGTATATGGTGAATTCACCAAAAATAACACATTTTATTTGTGATACGGTGATTCCTTACCTCGCATATTGTACAAAATTTTTCGTCGCAATATTGCACTGTATAAGCGCCTTTGCATTGCGCAAACGCAATACCACCTCCAGCACCTATTCTGTCACAAGACAACCCATCATTTCATAACTGTTTGCTTTTTATTCATTCCAAAGCCATAGGTTTTTACCTTCTATATATGACGTTTCGCTCTTGCCAACCACGTCTCCCTATTTCCGTTATTTTAGGGCCAAAAAAAACATTATTGCCCTGTTTTAAGCCCTCTTTTTATCTACATGTCCTTTGTTATCAAATGCTTGTCTTGGCCCGACCCCCATTTCCTAACGGGCTCTTCAGCGGCCGCGACTTTTTGCGGTCCGCTGCAAGAGCATTGTTCGGGGAATTTTCTATTTATTGTGCCCGGAAAACAAGGCTACGCTTCCAATAACTTTCACAAAAACACTTTCAAAGTTGTTTCGTAAAATGGTCTCTAGATCGGGAGCGCTATCTTGTAAATTACTGAAAATCGACTTCTTGTTATAAATGGCATTTGCCTTCCTGTAGAGGTATCCGGCATCAACGCCTTCCCCTAATACTGTTATGCCAAAGAATATGCCGCCTGCATTCAGAAACGGCATTAAATTTTTGATCGCTGTTTCCTTAGAAAGCATAGTGCCGGGGAGACAATGGAAAAAATTCATTGCGCTAATTGAATCAAACATCGGCAAATCTTCTTGAATGGGTTCCAATACATTACATTGGTGTGATACTGGACTGTATCGTTTGATTCTATTTGATGTTTTATACAAGGTATTTGCATTGAGATCCATCAGGTGAACGGTTGGGTTTTCAACAGGAAATTTGCACTTATCAAGAAAATATCCAGTGCCAACACCTACATCCAAATGGTTGCCGGAAACATTATTTTGAAAAAAATCTTTTGCATCGCGCAATGGGCATTTAAATATATACGGTAATTCAAACCTTAAAACTTCCGTGTCATAGAAAGACAATAAAAGCTTGGAATAAACCGCCGCTCCTGCCGCTGTATCATCTGTAACATTTATTACAGATTCATGTTTTTGTATATTCATAAAAGAAACTCGCCTTGATGGGATTTGATATAAGTTCAGTCGCC
>PKTV01000290.1 GCA_002868985.1 Desulfobacteraceae bacterium
CTGCTTTCCATGAGGCAGATTACCGAAAGGCGTTCCAATCAGCAGATGATAGTTTGTCCATTAAACAGAAGGCATGAATAACTGTGAGATATAAGCAGGTGTCAGAAGTATGAATAACGTAAAACCAACTTGATCCAACGGCTGGGAAAGGCGGCAATTTTAGCAATTATTTCTGTTTATATTTATTCTATGCTTTTTAAAGGCTCCAACTCGTAACCGGGTTTGAGCTTCAACTCAAATTTTCCAGACGAGTTCCTGATCACTTTCCTGAAATTATATAGTTTTTTCTGAAGGTTTTTCGTAAGATCCATACTCGCTTGACGAAAACCGCTAAGACTATCTTCTCTGGCTTGTTCTGATAAATTGATGGGAGTCGCACTATTTTTTATATGGTTGATACCTGAAGCTCTGAATAGCATTTTCCGGCTTGGAATGTGAAAAAGAGCAGCATCCATCAAAGTGTAGGTATCATTTTTCTCTCCTTTCACGAAGTAAATTCCTATAAGCGTCCAATAAGTTATAGATAATGCGCCGGTATCCTTAAATTGTGATTGATCATAGGACAATAAAACAATGACATCTATATCAAACAATTGTCTCAACTTATCCAAATTTGAAAATCCTCCGCCCTCCTCCAGGTAAAGTGAAGGAATCAGCTCAAATGATTCAACAAATTTATATTCTTCAAATTGGGATGCTATTTTTTGCAATAGGTTCATTCTTTCCTTTTCAGGAAAACCTTCTCCATTATACAAAGAAGGTGAAAATGCAATTCCTGCCTTTAGAGGCACGGTTATCATTAGTTCCATTGCTTCTTGGGCTTTGGTAGTATTTTCTTCGGGATCCAGAAATCGAATAATACTGGTTTTATAATTTTTATATAGTTTTGGAGGAGTTGTAGTACAGCTCACCATAAAGGCAAGTAATAATATTAGACATAAAGCCATATCTAAACGGCATTTCATGATAACAACCCTCAACGGAAAGCCAATACAAAATTTAGATCGCTTACCGTTATTGTGATATCCATTATTACCCATCGGTTGAGCTCCATCCGTTTTAATTATAACGGAACCTGTTTTTATTTTTTCCTGCTTCATCGCTGACCTCCTTTTCTTAGACATAATAGCAAGTGTTGTACCAACTCCCCTCTATCACTCATCAGGCAAGATCAATCCAAATGGGAAAAATCAGGAAAATATTGAGTTGTCGAAATATTTTATTGTATTTTAAATTGGATAGACATTTTGTCGGGCAAAGAGGAGGAGGGAAAAATTGAAAAATTTTCTAATTCGGAGATGTGTAAATGAAACAGATAATCGCCAGAAGGATGCAAAAGCGATTGACATATTTTTATTAGGTTTTGTGTAAACCAACCAAATCAATGGGTTAGATAATAGAAAGGTTCGTTTACAGTGCAAAAAAAATTGCACCGTTCCGGTAGGTCCCTATCTGGATTGGTCGCTTGTATTTATATTTTTTTGGCCTGCCAGGTCCCGTCATTAAGACCAGGTGACGTAATATCGAAGGATCCGCTTAACTGTTTGCCGACTGGCGATAGCTGACCACTTAGTTTGCCGGAAGTATCCCCTTGAAATTCTCCTTCCAGCGAGTTCGCTGTCATTTTTCCAAGAACAAAGAGAGCTCTGGGCACAGTCGGCTCATTCGGCTCTACAGAAACAGTCGCTCTAAACAGTTTTTCCCCTTCAGACGTTTGAAACAGATGAATCCGAATAGAGCCTCCATACCTGACACCATCAAAAGATCCCTCAAAAACGCCCAGAGTCCGGGATCCTTCTGGAATAGATTTTAAACCTCCGCAGCTCATCAGTAAACAGCTTACCCAAAGCAAAATTATAACTGTTAAAGATTTCTTTGCCATCTGTTCCTTCCCCTTTCAGCATCCAAGAATTTATTGGTTGTCGAATGGTACGGCAGAATAAGTTGAACTGTTAATTGTGCCTGAAACTTCAATTCCCTAAAAATGAAGATTTATAGCCGAAATCCATGGTGTGTTTACTTGCCATAAGCACAACCTGAAACCGAGTCTCGTTCAGTATATATATCATAAAAATGAAATAGACAAACCCGGTAAAAAGAATTTGCCCTTTTTGGAAAAACGATATCACAACAATTTCAAGGTTCTGATATTTACATTTTCATAGCAGCTATCAACAATTTGGAGTTGATGATTTTAAATTAAATGGGTTGCAATTATAAATAAAACATTTTACCAATATATTTGGAGACAGACAAATTGTTTTTAATCTTAACAAGGAGGTATAATTATGAAGAGAGCTGCAATTTTACTGAGTTTAGTCTGCCTATTGTTTTTCGTTGCTTGTGGGCAGGGCGAAAAAGCTGAAAAAGCCACTGTTAGTGAACCTGAAAAAGCCACTGAGAGGGTGAAAGAAGAGGCTGGAGAAACTGCTGAGATGGCGAAAGAAGCAACTGAAATGGCAGATGAAAAGGCCGAAGTAACTGCTGAGATGACGAAAGAAGGGACTGAAATGGCCGAAGAAAAGGCCGAAGAAACTGCTGAGAAGGCAAAGAAAAAGATGGAGTGATGGAGTCACGTACTGCATCTTTCTGTTAGATAAACGACGCCTTAATATGTGTTATTTGTAGACACCCTTTTCCTTGTTGGATTAGGAAGGGGTGTCTATGAATCTGTATTTTTACAGACCTCGTACAGACAATTGAATTATCAAAAAGTGAGGTTTTCCGCCCTAAATCAAACTTGTGCATTCTTGCCATAAATACAATTCTGGCCTGACATTTGATCTTTTTATCCGCCGGTTGTAGCGAAGCGGAAATCCCGTCTTTGCGGGGTTGTTTGGCGGGCTTAAGTTCTTACCTTCTTACTTTCTAACTTTCTTGCTTTTAAACGATATCACAACATTTTTAAGTCCTCAAAAATCTGTCTTACATAGCAGCACATGCAATCCTGAAGTTGTTCCAATTAATTATGGTTATGGTGCACTTGCAACTTGAATTCACCATATTTCGGACCCGTCACCCGAAATGTCATTTGAGGATCAGGTTTTTTTGTTTTTCCTTGTTCCGTTTGTCCTTCTCGACAAAAAGCGGTTTCCCGCTGTCATAGGCTTTTCCGGTATAGTACATCAGGGTTGCCGGCGTCGACGGAGAGGGCGTAAAAATCTGAATCTGCCGGGGTTTGAACTTGAGGACCCTGCGGTTGAAGCGGTTCAAGCGCTCCATGTCCTGGCGTGTACATCCCGGATAAGCAGCGATAAAATAACAGGTTAAGAACTGTTTTTTCCCCATCCTGCGATTGATCTTTTCAAAACAGCGGAAGAATTCCATAAAGCTCTCGATGGAGGGTTTTCCCATGAGCGCAAGGATATGATCTTCGGAATGCTCGGGTGCGACCTTCAGTTGTCCGGAAATATGATGCCGGATAATCTCTTCAAGATATTGAAGGCCGTATGTTTGATCTTTTAACACCAGATCGTGGCGTATTCCGGAACCGATGAAAACCTTTTTAACCTTCGGCATCTGCCTGAGTTTTTTCAGGAGGGCAATCTGAGGGAGATGGCTGATTTCCAGCTTATCACAGACGACCGGCGTCAGGCAGCGCTTTTTCCGGCATGTGCCTTTGGTTTTTTTTCGCTTGCATTCGATGCCGTACATATTGGCGGTGGGGCCTCCGACATCGTGA
>PKTV01000123.1 GCA_002868985.1 Desulfobacteraceae bacterium
CGCACCGAATAAAGCGCTGCCGGTGATGTGCAGCCGGAAAAAGGCAGGATCAACGAAAAGTTTCAGCCAGACCGATGCCGGGGAAATACTTAAAAGGAACGTCGATATAAGTACGATCAGGGTAAAAAAAATATTTAGATTTCATATGAATATACATGTGCTTTACTAATATGTAGATATTGAACTAAAATACAAAATTTATCTGTAAAATACAAACTTATTTTAACATGGTTATCCGTAAGCAGTCTGTCAATCGCGTCAAATTATGCTTTGAGATTGGAAACGGCTAAAGCCGGTCAATTGCTATCCTCAAGGAGCACTCTGCTCGCGGTGAAATTGATAAAGATGAGTTTGACAGTAAGAGGAAAGATCTATTAGGATGATCCTGGTTGCCAAAAACGATATGAACGAGTTCTGGTCTCATCCTTCCAACCAGGGGAACCTCTATGGCACATGATCATGACCATGGCCCTACGGATTACAGTCGTGCTTTTGCCTTTGGTGTGGCGCTCAATGTGGGTTTTGTCATTGTTGAAGCTGCGTATGGCATTATGGCCGGATCACTGGCACTTTTGGCCGATGCCGGTCATAACCTGAGCGACGTATTGGGATTGCTGCTGGCGTGGGGCGCCAATTATCTGGTTCGGCGCAAGTCCACGGAACGCCGCACTTATGGATGGCGAAAATCATCTATTCTGGCGGCGCTGATAAACGCCGTCATTCTTTTGGTTGCCCTTGGCGGCATTGCTTGGGAAGCGATCCAACGTTTCAGCGCCCCTGTTCCGGTGGCCGGCAAGACCATCATTTTCGTTGCCTTGGTCGGCGTTGTCATCAATACGGCAACAGCCCTTCTGTTTTTTTCCGGGCGCAAAAGCGATTTAAATATTAGAGGCGCTTTTCTGCATATGGTCGCTGATGCCGGGGTGTCAGCGGGTGTTGTCATTGCCGGTGTTGCGATTCTTTTTACCGGCATGCTCTGGATCGATCCGGCGATTAGCCTTGTTATCACCGTTATCATTTTGTTCGGAACTTGGAGTCTGTTTCGAGATGCCTTTAATATGGCCATGGATGCCGTTCCAAGAGATATCGATCCTGAAGCCGTAAAGGCCTATCTTTCGAGCCTTCCAGGTATTACCGGGGTCCATGATATGCATATTTGGGCCATGAGCACCACGGAAACCGCTCTGACAGCGCATCTTATTAAACCGGATTCAAAAGATGACGATGTGCTTATCGAAAAAGCGAGCAAGGAGCTTCATGGCCAATTTGGCATTGACCACATCACCCTGCAGTGGGAACGTCACCCCTCGTTAAATCAATGTGGTGACTCATGTGAAATTGAATAGCAAAACTGAAAGTTGCCAAAAATATTTGCCACAAAGGCACTAAGACACAAAGGAGATATTATTCTTTTTTCGTACCTTGGCGCCTTAGTGGCAAAATGGAAAAAGTGTTGTCAAAAAAAGCACAAAATTCAATTTTGTCTTAAATGCATCTGGAAAGGAACGGAGAAATTTCATTTCGACGATAGATGTCGAAAAACACGTTTGTGAAGACGTTCCATGCAGGAAGCACGGATCGTCCCGTTGTGTCGTTGATAGGAACGAGCCTCTTCCATGAAGTAGGCCAAAATATCCAACTCTTCCGATAGATCGTTTCCATCCTTTTGTTTTGATGAAAGGCGTGCCGTCATGGCCAACAGGCCGTAAAGGTAAAAGCTTAGAAAGGTAATTCGGCGCAGGAAAAATTGCTTTTCCGTAATTTTGCGGCCGTGAATCATAAGGCCGATGAGAATCAAAAAACGGATGCGTCGTGCAAGGGATCTGGCCAGTCGTATGGCAAGATTCAAGCGTCGGTGCCGGAATCTCATTTTCCAGGAGCTTCGACGAAAAAGTGATTTCAGCAGTTGACGAAACTGTGCGATTTTGCCGGGATGCGTTTTTCGAACGTGTTTGGTTAGGGACCGAAAAACAAACAATGCCGGATAAATGGAATGAATTTCAGTGGTCCCTTCAAAAATGGTGGTTACCCGAAAATCACGCATGCGCATTTCGTAGGGCTGGGTGCTCAGATAGCCGGATCCACCTGCCACCTGCTGGGCATCGTAAAGCGCATTCCATGCACGGGTAGTGCCGAATAGTTTGCAGTGAGAGCTTTCGATGGCCACTGGCGCCAAAGGATTTTTATCAAGCATTGCCGCTGTAAATGCGGTTATTGCCGAGACCACAGAACCATTGACGCGGGCTGCCACGATTTTTTCCTGGATTAGTTCGTAATTTTGTATGGGCCGGCCGAACTGAACCCGGTTTTTAGATCGCTTGAGCATATCTTCCACCGCCTGGTTGAGAATTCCGACCGAGGCGGCTCCCAGTGCCAGTCGTCCGTAGTTAAGAATCGTCATGGCAACCTTGAAGCCATCTCCGGGCGAACCCAGTAGATTTTGTTTTGGAACTCGGACATCCTTAAAATGAACGGCAGCCGTAGAACTGGCTTTTAGCCCCATCTTCGGAATGTCTTTTCCGATCTTGACCCCCTCCCATTCGGTTTCAACGATAAAAGAACCCATAAACCCCGGGCGCAGGGGATCCATTTGGGCAAAAACGGTCATGGCCTGGGCATAATTGGCGTTGGTGATATACGCTTTGCTGCCGTTAAGAATATAGTATTGACCGTCATCAGACAGCGTTGCCGTGGTTTCGATGTGTTTGGCATCGGATCCGCGTTTCGGTTCGGTCAAGGCATAGGAGAAAATCATCTCCCCGGAGGCCGCCTTGGGTAGATATTTTTGCTTCTGCTGCTCGTTTCCGAACAATACAATTCCCTTTACCCCGATGGAGAGATGTGCAAGTGATGTAAATCCCAATGCCAGACTCTGGGTGGCGACCACCTCCACGATTTTTAGATACCGGCGCAGGCTCAACCCAGCACCGCCGTAAGTTGAGGGAATATTTAGACCGAAAAAACCGATGGTTTTCAACTTTTCCAGAAGCTCCGAGCCCACACGACCGTCGGCTTCCAGTTGCCGGGGCGGATACTGTTGACTGATTTCAAGATAGTGTTCAATAAAATTACGCGTGCGATCATCGTCCTTAGAATCTTTGAATCCATGAAATATGTCTTTGTTCAAATGCCCAAAATAAATATCTGCCATGAAATTATTGAGCTGCATCATCGATTCCTCCGTTACCGACTGAAAAAACATTTCTCAAGTTTTATCCAAAAAGGGATAATTGACCGATTGCTAAAACGATAGATAATATTAAAGAATAAAACGCCTGATGTAATTGAAACAGCACAAGACGAAAAAACGTTCAAGTGCCAATGGGACAGCACGATATATTGTGTTAAATGAAGGTGTTCATCCAGCAAGCGGGTCATTTTTTCTTGAACGCAACACTGGAGGGGAGCACTTATATGAAGGGCCCCCCTCGTTTTAACGATGGTAAAGAACAAAGAAAAACAATGGAATTATTCCGGGAATTTGATGGCAATTTTTTCTTTGCCCTTTTTCGCTTTGAACTTTATTTTAAGGTTTACACTGTCGTTGCGAATACCCAAGGAAAGCGGTGTTTTTCCTTTTTCTTCTTCGATATGGGTAATTTTTCTAAGCGCATCCACAATTTTTCCCCCCACTTCCGATCCCGGAGAAGGCAGTTCGGATTCACGGTACTC
>PKTV01000084.1 GCA_002868985.1 Desulfobacteraceae bacterium
CATAAAGCGTTTTAGATCCAGGCTGTCACGTACATGGGGTTCGGTTTTTGTAACAATACCAGGGATAAAGAAAAACGTCTCCACCGCATCAAAAAAAGGATGAAGTTTTTCGAATCTTCCGCCTTCGGAAAATTGTTTTCTGTTGGATTCGAAAAAATTTTTAAGAAATTTCATGACTATAACTGTTCCAGATAGTATGCCTTTTTGGTATTTTTTAAAACAACGCTCAGTTTCACTTTCGACGGACACACATAGGTACAAAGACCGCATTCCACACAATCCAACAAACCGTGATCAAGCGCCTCCTCAATTTCATCCGCCAGTATAGATTTATAGGTAAATTGAGGCAGAATATCCACCGGACAAACCTCTGCGCAGAATCCACAATTCACACAAGCTCGATTTTCACCATGCTGATTGCATTCCATAGGCATTGCTGAAGGATTAAAAACAGATAAAAAGGCTCTGGACCGGCTGGGTTTATTAAACCCGGGCCTGGCAAACCCAAAAAATTCTTTTTCATCGCCTTCGGGAATCAATACTAAAGAGGTCTCATAAAACCCCATATATGAATCTTTCGAACCGGTATAACCATTGAAAATTCCCCCGACAATATGTCTGGCTGCTCCGGTATCGTCTGCATGCCCCTTTGTGATATGATTCAAAGGAACCCCCATTCTGGTCTGAAGATGCTTTTTTTCCCTGGCAAGGATCCCGCCTAAAACCACTGTTCGAGCCACCGGGTATTTGCCGGTCTTAAATAGCATCGCCAAAAGAATTACATCCTGCCCGTTGATATACCAGGCCCGGTTTTCATCCGGATGTTTTTTGATGGTGTAAAGCAACACACCCGGATCATCTGCCGGGTAAACACCTTCGCAGGTATGGGTCACATGGGTGTTTAACCGGTCCGGAACAAAATTATTATCCGGAGATGCACTGATAAAAAGCGTTCGTGTCAATTTGTTAAGAATTTTTATACCGAATTCAAACAGATCTACTTTGTCCTTTAAATAAACTTCCGGTACGGGTTGAAAAGGTTCTTTAGAACCCAGGCTAATAATGATCGACGGAGGGAAAGATTGTGGGTTTGGAATATTTCGAAATGGAAGTTCTCTGAAAAGCGGCCATAATCCACCGGCAGTCAACATTTGAACCAATGCTTCCCTTTCGATATCTTCCAACTGGGCCTCGTTTATCATCGGGAATATTTCATGGCCCTCATCTTGATCCAGTGCAATGATGATCTCTTTGATTATCCTGCGGGGACCGTAATCGATTTTGGTGATCCGTCCGCCTCCCGGCGATAGAAATATGAAATCGGGATTTTGCTTGTCCTCGAAAATTGGAGAGCCCACGTTTACCTGATCGTCAACCTTGACCTTTAAACGAGGCTTTATGAATGGAATTCTTTCCGGCAATAACGCCACTCGGGTCGGCTTCTCCAATTTTTCAACATCACAAGAAGGCGTCCCGGCGATATTAATATCGTAACCTTTTCTGATACGGATGGAAGTCATATGGTGGTCTAATTGTAGAATGGTTTCATGTTTTCATAAAACAACATTCACCTAAATGCAATAATTATACCCTAAACCATCATTTCAGATTCATGCAATATTTTTTCCCCAAAGGTTTAAAATATTATGATACAATAAAAATACGTTTTATTCACTCTTGACACAAGTTTTTATTCAGCTTAGGAAATATTTAAGGAATTGGGGAAAGAACCTATTGAACCAGAGGTAATAACTTGTTGCAACGTAAAAACACAAGAATGACCCGGCAGCGCAAGGTAATTCTTGAAGAGCTGCTAAAGCAAAATTCTCATCCAAGTGCTGATGAAATTTATCACATGGTACGCCGTCGGATGCCAAGAATCAGTCTCGGTACGGTTTACCGGAACCTTGAAGTCCTTGCCAACATGGGTAAAATCCAGAAATTGGAACTCAGCGGCGCTTTGAAACGCTACGATTGGGATACGAACAAGCATTACCATATTCGCTGCGTTCGCTGTGACCGGGTAGACGATGCACCGATAGCACCTTTGAACCAACTCGAGAATGACCTCTATGGGGCAACTGTTTTTGAAATTATCGGACATAACCTTGAATTTACGGGGCTTTGTCCTGAATGTTCAGAAAAAGTAGCTGCGAACCATGCTGAATAACTATTTTCAACACCAGGCCCATATTTTCGATATCGAATGCAATTTCCGGTGCCCGGATGATTGTAATGCACCCGGATGCCGGAAGGTTGATATTATTGTTGAAGTCACAATTTTTGACCTGATTAGACTCGGTCGATTCCTGAACACCCCTGCTTATCACCTCTTTTCTCAATATTGCCATCTGGGCTTGATGATATGTGAGGACAATATCCGCTATAAAAGACTCTTGATAAAGATGAAAAAACCGTGCCTTTTCCTTTCCGAGAACCAATGCGTTGTTCATGATGCCAAACCGTTAAATTGTAAACTTTTCCCGGAACTTTACCATATAAAGGGGGTGTTGCCGAAACTTTCTAAAAATCCATTATTTTATACATTTCCATGTCTGAAGGAACCCATCGTCATCTCGGAAAAAAGAATCAAGGCGTTAACAAAGCTCAGAAGAATGAGTCTACGGGAACAGGCCCTGTCCCATGAATATCTGTTCGGCGTCCCAAGTTTTGTCATTGACGAAAAACCCTTGAGAAAAAAACTTCGTCGAAATCACCCGAAACACCAAAACATATCTTTACAGGATTATGACAAACTTTTGAATAAACTGCTTAAATCATACAGTTATATTGAAAATGTTTTGGAAAAGATATCCAGACTGGATGCCGAATCAGAAAGAAAAAATCTATTTGAAAAATTGAGCGATCATGTCATAATGGAACATCTCATGGAAAAAATGGTTCGACCGATGGTTGTTCACAGATTAGAAAGAGATGACATCAAGCAACTCAAAAGAAGCCTTCATCCGCCTGCAATATATTTCACCTAAACTGAGCGTTTCAATTTTTAAAATGGTTGATTTAACAATATTTTTAAGGTATTCTGACATTCTGAATTTCAAAAATTGAAACCCTACCGGATTTCCAATTTCACCGCATCTACTGCGTCAGATGCCGTTCCGCATAGACGACTATAGCGAAACGACATCTTCCTTGTATCTGTGGTAATCTTGAAAATCGCTCAACTTAGGTTTCATGTAAACCATCAATAATGACATGACCGGTCACTATTTGATTTAAGATGCGAAACTTGAATGAGTTAGATTTGTAACGGATGTTTTATGATACAGACATGTATCATAAAACATCTATGAGACATTTTTTCAGAGGTGATGTGCTCTCATACTTTTTAAAAATCGTTCTGAAAGTCAACAATCCGCTATTTATTCAGAATCATCGAATTCCAATTAGGGCAGGGAAGCATCCTATTACCATCCATATCAGGAGTTAAAGTGCCAAGAGATATTATATCGAGTTTTTGGTTTGAAACACAAAACCTGGCACGGAATTTGATATTGATATTAAGTTGGAAAGTATAAAAAACCTATATACGTTAACACTTAAAAACGGAGGTAAACCATGGAATCATGTCAACCTATTTTAAATACCGGCCTCCGCGGTTTTAAAGTCGCAACGACTCGGGTCGGTGATGTTGACGGTGCTGCCGGAAGATTGATCTACAGAGGCTATTTGGTTCAGGATTTGGCCGGAAAAGTGTCATTTGAAGAGGTTTCATATCTGTTGCTCTATGAAAGACTGCCTCAAAAAACAGAACTTGAAGATTTCAAGAAACTGCTTGTATCGGAACGGTCCGTCCCTCCTGGACTTATCGCAGCCCTTGAAACCATACCCAAAGATGCCCTTTCCATGGATGTCCTTCAGGCAGCAACTGCCTTACTGGCACACCACGATCCTGACGCCAAGGAATACTCTCCTGAAGCGTCACATCGCATGGGAATAAAACTCATCGCAAAATTCCCAACTATTGTCGCAGCATGGGATCGCATCCGGAACAATAAAAAACCTCTTGATCCGGATCCGGAGTTGAGCCATGCAGCCAACTTTCTTTATATGCTCAACGGAACAATTCCGGACGATGAACTCACCAGTTTTTTCGATACCTGCCTGGTGCTTCATGCAGAACATTCTTTTAACGCTTCAACATTTTCGGCAAGACAGGTGGCATCAACAAGAGCTCACATGTATTCAGCCGTTGCGGCCGGGGTCGGTTCTTTATCCGGAGAATTGCACGGTGGTGCAAATACTCGCGTCATGGAGATGCTCCTTAACATCGGTTCTGTCGACAAAGTTGAAGCATATGTGAACAATCTGCTCGACACCGGTGGAATTATCATGGGACTGGGCCATGCAGTCTACAAAACCGATGATCCCAGAGCGCATATCCTGGCACCCATGTCCAAAATAATGGGCGAGCGTATCGGAGAACCTAAGTGGTATGAAATGTCCAAAATTCTTGAGAAAAAGGGTAAGGAAGCCTTTAAACAGAGAAAAGGAAGAGACATTTTTGTAAATGTCGATTTCTACAGCGCGTCTCTCTATTATTACATGGGGATACCGATAGACCTCTTTACGCCGATATTTGCTATCGCCAGAGTTTCCGGATGGGCTGCCCATGTGATCGAAGAGCAGTTTGGGGGTGCTGCTTCAAAACCGGTGCTTTACCGTCCCGACTCCGAGTATATTGGAGAGTACTGCGGTCCTGAAGAGTGCGCTTTTGTACCCATGGACGAACGATGATGTCAATCTAAAGAAGGGTGACGGACGGTGTTAACGGCCTATTCCGAACGGAGTCAAGAAAGGAGCTCGAGTGAAAAAGTGGCGATGTACGGTCTGCGGCTACATCCATGAAGGGGAGGAGCCGCCTGAAATATGCCCGGTTTGTGGCGCTGATCGAAGTAAGTTTGTTGAAATTGTTGCTGAAGAAAATGATGAAAAGAAATCAAAAACAAAAATAGATCCCATTAAACTCGAAACCGAAACAAAAACTTTAGATGCTGAAGGAAAAACTCTTGACCCTCCGTTAAAACATGACCGGATTTATCAACTGATGGTCAAGCATCATGTTCATCCGATTTCGGTTCATATCCCCAACGGGTTACTTCCCGTTTCCGTTCTTTTTATATTTTTAGCCGTTATTTTCAAAATCACCGGTTTAAGTCAGGCCGCATTTTACAACCTCATCGTTGTTGTCTTTGCCATGCCGCTGGTACTTTTTTCAGGGGTTATTGTGTGGCGAAAAAAATATAACGGTGCCATGACAACCCTGTTTCTGACAAAGATGATTTGCGGCGGTGTGGTAACATTAACGGCAATGATATTGGTGATATGGTCTATTATTGACCCCGGCGTGTTGGCACTGACTTCCTCCCATTTAGTCGCGTTTCTCTTTGTTAACATCGTTATGCTTGGTGCGGCTGTTACCGCTGGATTTCTCGGCGGAAAGCTCGTGTTCAAAGAATGATTTCATAAAAAAGGACCATAAACCATGGATCAACAGGAAGACATTCAGGCACTGGAAGCCCAAAAAGAAATTGAAAGAATATTGGGCGCGATTAAAGAAGAAATTCCTATTTTTTTGTACGCTCAGCCCGGCCAAAATGATGTATTCACTGATACCGCCAGGCAGGCCGTTCGTTTTTTTCGGCAACTTACCGATAAAATTGTCTTGCGCGAATTTAATTTACATCATGAATCCGCGAAAAAATGGAACGTTGAACATTCGCCCACTTTGATTTTCAATCCGGACCGCTACAATATCCGGTGGCTGGGAGCACCCCTGGGTGAAGAAGGACGTATTTTTCTGGAGGCCGTCATCCTCATCGGGCTTCAGAGGAGCAATCTCAGCGAACAATCACTCCAGGTCATAAAACGTATAGACACCCAAAGGAATATCAAGGTGTTTGTCAGTGCGAGCTGTCCGTATTGTCCGCAGCAGGCCCTGAACGCTTTAAAGGCAGCTGTTGAAAAGCCCGATTTAGTTTCTCTGGAAATCATCGATATACAGGCTAACCCTGAACTTGCTACCCGATATTCAGCCCAGTCTGTTCCCCAAACATATGCAAATGACATTTTGATTGCCCAGGGCGCACAGACGGAAGAGCTTTTTATGCTGTCTCTGGATAAAATGGAGGAACAGACGGTTTTTATTCCCGAAAGTGATGCAGAAGAAGTTGAAACAGATCTGGTGGTTGTGGGGGGCGGCCCGGCGGGACTGACAGCCGGAATTTACGCAGCAAGAAGCGGTCTTAAAACGGTGGTCGTGGAAAAAGGGGTCCTTGGTGGTCAGGTGGCCACAACCCCGGTTGTTGAAAATTATCCGGGCCTCAAACAAATCGGTGGGAAAACACTTGTGGATATTATGGTGACCCATGCTCTGGAATATGTACAGATTTTCCCGGGAGAAGGGGTTGTTGAAATTACACCCAATGATCCTATCAACGTACAAACCACCCGACGAAAGTTCAAGACCAAAGCCGTGCTGATGACCACCGGAGCCACCCACAGACATCTTCGGGTCCCCGGCGAATCTCGTCTGTCGGGGCATGGTGTCAGTTATTGCAGTACCCGTGACGTCCCGCTTTTTAAGGGGAAAAAAGCCATTGTCGTCGGCGGCGGCAACAGTGCCGCTACAGAAGCGCTTCATATGCATCATATTGGCGTGGATGTCACCCTGGTTCACAGGAAAGGTAGTCTAAAAGCGCAGGATTTTTTGGTACAAAACCTGGTAAAAAACAACATTCCGATACTTTTTAATACTGAAGTCAAGGAAATCAGGGGAAAACATAACGTAGAAGAAGTTTTGCTTTACAATAACAAAACTGAAGAATCTTATTCTCGAACCGTTAATGGCGTCTTTATTGCCATTGGGTATGATCCTACTGTGGAGTTGGCAAATAAAATAGGGATAGAGCTTACGGACGAAGGGTTTATCAAGCACGATAATTACAGAACAAATATCCCCGGAATTTATACTGCCGGAGATGTGTCGGGTGGATACAAGCAAATTGTTACGGCTGCCGGACACGGCGCAGAAGCGGCTATGGTCATTTTTGAAGACCTCATCAATCCATACTGGATCTAATTTTTTATGATAATCAATGCATTAAAATTTAGATTGAGATTTATATCTTCTGATCCATAATCCTGAGCTTCTGCGAGCTGTTGAAAACATCATTACCTTTTGGTTTAAAAATGAACAAGCAACAATCTATTTTAAATAACTCAGTTGAGAACCCCGAGAAATGGGTTGATCTGTATGGTGATTATCTTTACAGATACGCTCTTTACAGGGTTTATGAGGCCACCGTTGCAGAAGACCTGGTCCAGGAAACTTTTCTTGCCGCCCTTCGTTCTTTAAAAAATTTTCAATACCGTTCATCCATAAAAACCTGGCTTACCGGTATCCTAAAACACAAAATCATCGATCACTTTCGAAAAAAAGCAAAAGAACAACCGATGGATGATATCGAATCCAATATTAATAATTTAGACAATCTTTTTACCAAGAACGGACAATGGAAAATTAAACCGGCCGATTGGAACGCTAATCCACAGAAGCGTTATGATCAAAAGGAGTTTATTAAGATTCTCCAAAAATGTTTGTCGGAACTTCCCGTTCGGCAGGCCAGTGCGTTTATTCTCAGAGAAATTGTTGGTGAAAATACAAAAGAAATTTGTAAGATTTTGGACATTTCTACGACCAATTCGTGGGTGTTACTTCACAGAGCCCGAATGTATTTGAGGCGATGCCTTGAAATCAACTGGTTCAACAATTCGTATGAAAGAGAATAAAAATGAAGCACTGGATGTTTAATTGCAAAAAAATGACATACTTGGTGTCGGAATCCCTTGACCGAAAACTGTCTTTGCACCAGCGAATGGGAATGAGGATACACCTGATGATGTGCAAATTCTGTTCTCGTTACCAAGAACAGTTACTCTTTTTATGTAAAACAGCCCGCCTATATTCCGAAAGCATCGAAAACTCTGATCTTTCAATTCAACTATCGTCTGAGGTTGGTAAACGGATTAAAGAATCTATGGTCCGTTTTCTGGAAAAGCATAAATAGACCCGCCATGGAAGACGCAACATGAAAAATAAAATTGTAAGAGATTTAATGGTACCAATATCAGAATATGAGACCATTTCCATCGAATCCAATTTATACGAAGCCGCCCTTGCCCTTGATAAAGCTCAAAAAGCCTATGAACAGGGAATGTATCCCCATAAAATCCTTCTTATATCTGATGAAAACGGAGAAATTGTCGGCAAAATTAGCCAGTTGGATGTCCTCAGAGTATTAGAACCAAAAGGAAAAAAAATCTGCGATTCCAAAACCCTATCCAGATTTGGTGTCAGTTCTCGGTATTTAAAACCGATGCTGAGTCAATGCGAATTTTGGGACAAACCTTTGATTGATATCTGTAGGAGTGCGAGCCGGCTTAACGTCAAAATACTGGTCTGCGCTCCAGCCGAAGGAGAGTCTGTTCCGGAAGACGCTTCTCTGAGTGAAGCCATACATCAACTGGCTCTGGAGCATCATCAGTCTTTATTGGTGACCCGGGGCAAAAAAATTGTGGGGATTCTAAGACAAACATATATGTTCAAAGAGGTTGTGGAAACACTTGCAGTTTATGAGCTCTAACCTAAACTGAGCGTTTCAAACTTTAACTTAGGTCAAACTGTCCGGCACGTATCTCCTTAATGCGTTCTGAGAGTGATAATTTTTGGAATTAATCTATGGCAGGAGATTTTGAATTTAATAATAGTAACAGCCATTTTAACGCAAAACAATTTATTTTTCTTTTTGCCGGTATCTTGCTCTTTGCACTGGTGTATTATGCCCCGCCGTGGTCGGACGCAATCGATCCGGTCGGAAAACATTTTGTATTGAGCAGAGAGGGAAAAGGCGCTCTGGCGATATCTCTGTTTGCCACAACCTGGTGGGTTTTGGAAGTCGTACCCGTCGGTGTCACAAGTCTTGCCATTGGCGTCCTTCAGGTCTTTTTTCTTATCCGTCCGGCCAAGGCCGCGTTCACGGACTTTATGAGCCCATCGGTCATGTTTATCTTGGCCTCCATCGTCATCGGCATGGTTTTTACAAAAACCGGACTCACCAAGCGTATGGCCTATAAAATGCTGGTGATTGTCGGCGAAAAAACCAGTATGATTTATCTCGGCTGTTTTGTGTTGATCGCTGCTTTGACTCACATAATGGCCCATACAGCTGTAGCGGCAACCATATATCCGCTTCTTGTTTCTATTTACGGGCTTTATGGAGAAGAAGACCAGCCAACGAAGTTTGGCAAGGGGCTCTTTATGGGCATGGCTTATGTCGCCGGGGCAGGAAGCATTGTAACGCTATTAGGCGCTGCACGGGGTGCGGTTGCCATAGGCTTTTATAATGACATCATTGGCCAGGATATCACATTTTTCCAATTGAGTTATTACATGCTTCCCATAGGGTGGTTGATGGTTATTTTATTGTGGATATTTTTTATGATTTTCTTCAAGCCCGAAAAAAGCGCTATTCCAGGGTTAAGAGAAAGGGCTATTCAGCTCGATAAAAACCTGGGACCGCTTACCAGAAAAGAAATCATCGCCATGATCATCGTCTTTGCCTGTATTCTGGCAATGTCTCTGAGTTCCTTTTTTCCGGCGTTTAAGATTCTCGATAAAACCGCCATTATCTTAACCTCAACGATTCTTTTTTTTATTACAGGTATCCTGGATGTCGATGACCTTGAAGAAATACCATGGAATATCATCCTGCTCTTTGCTGGTGCCATGAGCATGGGTTTTTGCCTCTGGCAAACAGGTGCGGCCAAGTGGCTTGCGATAAAATGGCTGATGATATTCCATAATTCAAGCGGTTTCTTCTTTATTATGGGTATTGCATTTTTCGTTATGATTATGACCAATTTTTTAATGAACGTAGCGGCCATCGCGATCTCCCTGCCGGTTGCATTGGTGCTTGCTTCTTATCTAAGCGTAGCACCGGATGTCATCCTTTTTACATCCTTGGTCGCGGCAGGAATGCCGTTTCTGTTGCTTGTCGGCGCCGCTCCAAATGCCATCGCATATGAATCCAGACAGTTTACACCGGCTGAATTTTTTCTATACGGAATACCGGCAAGTATCTTGCTGATCGCAGTAACCGGTTTTGCGGTTTACGTTCTGTGGCCGATCATGGGCATGCCGATTCATTGATGAATCGACTTGAACCATCGCCCATATGATGGCCTCATAATAAGAATATCATTGAAAATCATTTACATAATTCACCAGCTCTGTGGGGCGATCATCAAGGAGGAGATTATGGGAGAAATTGTTCACACATCACATATTACGATCACAAGAGAAATGGGGCCTACCCGGAAAGCCATGATCAAGGGTTTTGCTGAACCGGTCTATTACGGGGTTCACGGCGGAATCAAAAATTTCTATAAAGTTGATCCGGAAAAAGAGCATGCGGCAACGTTAGATCACATCGTCGGTGCTGTGGGCGGCTGAATGATGGGCACACTGGCCGCGGTGCTGGCCGGCAAAAAAATTCGGACCTTTAAAGATCTGTTTAACGCTAACGTAACCGGCGATATCGAAGACGTCGACGGTGTTTTGAAAATTACGCGGATTAACGTTAGTTACTGGCTTAAATTGCCAAAGGAAAAGAGGGCGGAGGCAAAAGATGCGCTGGAATCCTATTTGAAATTATGTCCCGGAGCCCAAAGCGTCATCGGTTGCATTGAAATCAACCATGAACTGACTATGGAAGACTTAATTGAATAAAAAGGAGGAATTGTATGAGTCAAACAGAAAAAAATTTACTGGAAGCATTTTCCGGAGAATCCCAGGCCAACCGAAAGTATCTTGCATTTGCAAAAAAGGCAGACCAGGAAGGTCATCCTCAGGTTGCCAACCTTTTCAGGGCGGCTGCAGAGGCTGAAACCGTCCATGCCCATGCACATCTAAGGGTCCTCAAAGGAATAAAATCAACCGCTGAAAACCTCAAAGAGGCCATTGCCGGCGAAACCCATGAGTTCAAAAGTATGTATCCGGAAATGATCGACACAGCACAATCAGAAGGAGACAAAGCAGCTCTGAGAAGCTTTACCTTTGCCAATGAAGTTGAACAAATACACGCCGATCTTTACCAGAAGGCTCTGGACAGTCTTGATAATCCTGAAGCCGTAGAATGCTACTATGTCTGCGCTGTGTGCGGCTATACCTGTGAGAATGAACCTCCGGAAACATGCCCGGTTTGTAACGCCAACGTCAAGGCTTTTTCCAGGGTGGATTAAAAAAAATCACAAACATTAATAAATTTAGTAAGGAGGTTGAAAATGGCAAAAGTGCTTATCGGTTATTACAGCAGAACTGGAATTACGGAAAAAATGGCGGAATTTATCGCTGAAGGTGTTCGTCTCACCGGAAACACCGCGGAACTGAAAAAAATCTCTGAAATAAAAGATGAAAAAGAGATGGGAGGATACGATGGGTTCATATTCGGGTGTCCCACTTATCATCGGGATATCACTGCAGGCATGAAAACATTTCTATTCTTGGCGGAAAAAGCCAATCTGGTGGGTAAGATGGGGGGCGCGTTCGGGTCTTATACCCACAGCGGTGAATCTGCTGACATGATTTATGACACCATGCTTTACGTATTCAAAATGGACATGGTTGATCTGGGCGCTTTAAATCTGAAAGAACAGGTCATGGAAACTGATGAAGGAGCGCGTGCCTGCCAGGATTACGGAAAAGCCATTGGTCAGAAGTTTTCTTAATCCTGAGTAAAATGTTGTGTAAGTACTGTTTCAAATTGTGATCTGTCCCATTCTGCCCTTCCCCTTCATGGGGAAGAGTTTGGGCGGGAGTGAAGCCCATTAAATAGGTAACCGAATTTTGGATCCGGAATACGAAGACTTAAATTTATTGAAAAAGGAGAAAACGATGAAAGTAAAAGTCACTGAAAATTGCATGGGAGATCGGCGTTGTAACGACTTATGTCCTGAAGTTTTCGAATACGATGAGGATCAACTCAAGTCTACCATCAAGGTTGATGACGTCCCCGCACAATACGAGGCACTTGTTAGGCAGGCTGCAGATGAATGCGGCGCCGATGCCATTATCATAGAAGAGGATTGATGACATTTAAACGGGGCCAGGATTTCACGGCATAGCCTGAATCTTGCACAGACAATCTTGAAGTAATAATGAAAGTATTCCGAAAATACCAATCGGGTTAAAAAGTATTGTTTTAGAATTGGATTCAATTTTTAAAATATTATTATATTATTTTTAACATTTCAAGATTGTCTGTGCAAGATTCAGGTATAAATCCGGCCCCATAGCTTTTTATCCTGCGAAAACATTAGATTTGACATGCCACGGTGTGGGATTATATTAAGTTCAATAGTATAAATCGTATCCTGCAATATCAACAGTCACCTATACGACATTAGGAGGCACATCATGACAGAAATATCGATTCTAGTCGGCGGTAAAGCGGGTGATGGTATCCGGCAGGCCGGTCACGTCATTGCCCGACTTTTGAATCGAATCGGCTATCGGATTTTTTTCTACGATGATTATCCCTCTCTAATACGTGGTGGTCACAATTTTTCCATCATCAGGGCCTCGGAAAAAAGCATCGCTGCGCACAAAGAGACGGTCGATGTCATTGTAGCCTTAAATCAGGATACCGTTGACAATCATAAACATCGACTCAATACCGGCGGGATAATCCTCTATGATTCTAAAAAATCGGATGCCGAAGGCATCGGATTCGACTTTATGGACATTGTCAAAACGTTCGACGGAAAGCCGATTATGAGGAATACCGCAGCCATCGGAGCACTGGCCGGCGCATTAAATATCGAATGGTCTGTTCTGGAAAAAGTCATCATGGATGCCGTAGAAAACAGCGTCGACTTGAATCTCAAAATCGCCCGGCATGCTTACGACCGGATTGAAAACCCTTCCAAGACCGTGCCAAAACTGGATCAAAACCCCCTGCCACTGGTCTCCGGCAATGAAGCCATTGCCCTTGGGGCCGTTAAAGCCGGTTTGAACATGTACATTGCCTATCCCATGACCCCCGCATCGGCCATTCTCCATTATCTGGCAGCCTACGAAACCGAGTTGGGGGTGGTCACCGTGCACCCTGAAAGCGAAATTGGTGTTGCACTCATGGCACTGGGGACCGCCTATGCCGGCGCAAGGACCATGGTCGGTACTTCCGGCGGAGGATTCGCGTTGATGACAGAAGCCTTGAGCCTGGCCGGACAGGGTGAACTTCCCATGGTCATCGTGGAATCTCAGAGACCCGGGCCAGGTACCGGTGTTCCAACATACACCATGCAAGGCGATCTGGCCTTTGTTGTCCATGCCGGGCATGGGGAAATATTAAGGGTGGTGCTGGCACCCGGCGATGCTCAGGAGGCATTTTACACGACCGGACTGGCCATGAACCTTGCATGGAAATTTCAGATTCCGACCCTTGTGCTTTCCGACAAGCATTTGAGCGAAAGCATATTCAGCTTCGAGGCCGATCTGGACAAGGTTAAACCGGAGAAGCCACTTCTATGGAAAAACCAGGGAGAATACAAAAGATATTTAGATACTCAAAACGGCATTTCACCGTTGGCCTTTCCTGGAAATCCGTCGGCAATCGTTAAAGCCACTTCCTATGAACATGATGAGAGTGGCATTACAACTGAGGAACCAGAAGCAATTTCCCGGATGCAGAGAAAACGGCTGCGCAAAAGAAAAGCTTTGGAAGATGAGCTTGAAAAATATGAAACGGTGAACGTATACGGAAACCCTGATTCAAAAACCGTCCTCCTCTGTTGGGGATCAACCAAGGGGGCATGTATAGAAGTGGCCGAAGCCTTGGATCTTAAAGTGGTCCAACCCCTGATATTGGAGCCTTTACCGGTAGAGGCGTTAAAAAAAGCCCTTTCCGGCGCCGATAAAATCATAGACGTGGAAGTCAATGCCACCGGACAACTGGCAAAACATGTTGCCGGTCACGGTTTCTGCATTGATGATATGATTTTACGTTTTGACGCGCGTCCCTTTACCGTGGATGTTCTGATAGACAACGTAAAGGAGGTGCTCTCATGACAACCAATATAGAATTAGGGACCTATGCTCAGAATACATGGTGCCCCGGTTGCGGCAACTTTGGTATTTTAAACACCATCAAAAAAGTCCTGCCCCAGCTTCAAGAAGACGGGCTGGACCCCAGTAACGTTGTCCTGGTTTCGGGAATCGGATGTCATGCTAAAATTGTGGACTATGTCAATGCAAACAGCTTCTATTCGATTCATGGTCGGGTTCCCCCACCAATGACCGGAATTAAGCTGGCCAATCCGAATTTGACGGTGATCGGCCATGCCGGTGACGGAGATGCTTATGGTGAAGGTATTGAACATCTCATTTTCAGTGCCAAGCGAAATTTAGACATAACCTTCATTGTCCACAACAACAGGGTATACGGACTCACAACCGGTCAGTTTACACCCACCAGCCCTCCCGGTTTTAAAGGTCGGTCGACCCCGGAAGGCAGTCCCGAAGAACCATTGAATCCTATCGAACTCATGCTATCTGCCGGCGCCACTTTTGTCGCCAGAGGGTATACACGAAAAATGAAACACCTCCAGTCCTTGATTAAAGCCGCGGTCAGTCACAAAGGGTTTTCATTTATCGATGTGCTTCAACCCTGCTTCACTTTTTTCGATACCTATGATTATTACAACAAAAGGGTGTATGAATTCACCCAGCAGGATCATGATGTTTCCGATAGAAACGCAGCTTTTGTCAAGGCCGGAGAATGGGCTTACAAAGAAGGAGAGCAGATTCCCATTGGTATTTTTTACCAGGTAATAAAACCCACCTATGAAGAAAAACTTTTGAAAGGAAGGATTCCTGTTCAACTAACACCTGGGGATATCCGGCCGATTCTCGAAAAAAATATTTAATTGAATTTTTTGATAAAAACTTTCTGACCCCAAATGCAATTTGAATTCAACAGAATAAGGAGCATAAAACCAATGAAAGAAAAAGTTGAAAAAGCGTTAAATGATGTCAGACCACATCTTCAGGCAGATGGTGGAGATGTGGAACTTGTTGATGTGGAAAACAATATTGTCAAAGTAAGATTAAAAGGTGCCTGCGCCGGTTGTCCCATGTCCCAGATGACACTTAAACAGGGCATAGAGCGGTATATTAAGAAGCTCATTCCGGAAATAATCAGCGTGGAATCCGTGTAACTTTTTGACAAACAAGCAGCAGGACCTGACCCTGAAAAAGAGAGGTGTCAGTATTTGGAAAGTGAAATCTAAATTGAGCGACTGTTTAGGTGAAAGTAAGTTTTTGGGGACCACTTTATCAAGGACTTGCCATCCAACCTCTTGACAATGCCCAATCATTGAAGATATGGAAGGTTGTTTGTCATTAAGATCAAAACGTGTATAAATCCGTGAAATGTTTTTCATACAAAAATTGAAAAAATTAATTCTGAGAAAAGCATCAGCATAACGAATTGAGTGGGTAAAAGGTAAAAGGAGGGTTTCATGGCAGTAATTACCATTAGCAAAGAATTTGACACTGAAGGTGAAAAGATCGCATCGCTGGTAGCGGAAAAACTTGGTTACGAATACATCGGCAAAAATTTAGTCGCTGATATTGCTAAAGAACTCCATATATCTGAAAGTGAAGCAACAGCGTTTCATAAAGCTTCCCAGTCAAGAATTCTTCGTTTTGTCGATCGCTACACTTGCTCTATTGTCCAGAAGGTGGTTGACCGTGAACACGGCTGCTTGGACGACAAGAACTACTATGAGGTCACCAAAAAGTTGGTTGAAAATGTACATGAGGCCGGTAATGTCATCATTATTGGGTGGGGAGGCCAGTGCCTCTTAAAAGAAAAGCCGGATACGCTTCATGTGCGTTTGATAAAAGATAATGAACTAAAAATAAAGAAGCTTATGCAGGCTGAAAATCTAAGCCACAAAGCTGCTAAAGCTTTTATTGACAGAGAAGAAGAGGATTTAAAGGCTTATATCAAACAACACTTTAACGAGGACTGGAATGCCGCTCACCTTTATGATCTAATTATAGATATGGGAAAAATATCGGTGGAAAAAGCCGTTGACATGATATGTGACAACGTAAAACATAAAACCGAATAATCAAAATTTAAGTGTTGCCTTACACTTAATATCGTTCTGGAGTCGGGGTGTTTTTATTTGTTAAATCGCTCCATGGATAATGCTTTTTTAAAATAGTTAAACCGCTCAAATATATAAGGCAACTCAAAATATCAGAAATTTTAGGTGATTTTCCAAAGAATGAGAGCAAAATTGGCTCACCCCAAAAAAAAGAAATATGCCTTTAAACTCTAACAAGTACATGGCATCCACCCGGCAACTGGTTGCCGACCAAATTTTAAGGCCCTTCCAACGATTTTTCAGTAAAGAAGTTGCCAGCAGTATATTGCTCATTGCTGCAACGATCATCGCCCTGATTTGGACCAATTCCAGAATCGGGGAAACCTATCACAGCTTTTGGCATACCGAAGTTTCCTTTGCCTTCGGACATTTTCATATCAGCAAAACACTCGTCCACTGGATCAATGACGGTTTCATGTCTTTGTTCTTTTTTACGGTGGGTCTCGAGATCAAACGCGAAATTCTTGTAGGAGAACTCGCAACCCCCAAAAAGGCTTTACTGCCGGTGGTTGCCGCGCTGGGAGGAATGATTGTACCCGGCTTCATCTATGCAGCATTTAATGCCGGATCACCCACCATAAGCGGTTGGGGAGTTCCCGTTGCAACGGATATCGCCTTTGCTTTGGGGGCAGTCGCCATATTCGGACGCAGATTACCTGTGGGCCTGAGGATCTTTCTGGCAGCCTTTGCCATTGCCGACGATCTGGGTGCGGTCGTCATTATTGCTATCTTCTATACCAAGGAAATCGTCTGGTCTTATCTTATCATCTCCCTTTTTTTGATTTTCGGACTTGCTGTCGCAAATTTTCTCTGGATCCGACAGACACTCATATATGCCATTTTGGGACTTGCCGTCTGGTTTTTTATTCTGGGATCCGGCGTTCATCCCACCATCGCCGGTGTTATCGTTTCTCTTTTTGTCCCGGCACGGGGAAGATATGATACCGATAACTTTTTGCAAAACGTAAAGAAAATAACGGAAAAGTTTGAATGTGAGGAACAAAGCTGTGGTTATTCGATCCTTTTAAATCAAGAACACATGTATGCCGTTCAAGCACTGGAACTGGCCTGTCGTGATGTAGAAACACCCCTGCAACGGTTGATGCACGCCCTGCATCCATGGGTTGCACTTTTAATTCTGCCCTTTTTTGCCTTGGGGAACACCGGTTTGACCTTTCACAATATCGTTTTTTCCGAATTGGTCTCAAATCCGGTAATCATTGGGATTATCTTTGGTCTGGTTTTCGGAAAGCCCATAGGAGTCATGCTATTTTCCTATCTCTCGGTTAAAACCGGGATTGCATCCTTACCCCAAGAAGTCAGGTGGTCGCATATTTTTGGAGGGGCCATGCTTGGGGGAATCGGCTTCACCATGTCCTTGTTTCTTGCCGACCTTTCATTTTCCGAGCCTCAAATACTCAATTATGCCAGAATTGCGATCCTTACAGGATCGATTCTCTCGGCGGCAATAGGTATGTCATACCTCGGTTTTATCAGCATCTCCGCTCCTGATAGAGAATAACGGTCTGGATGAGATCTTAAAGAAAAATAATTGCGATTCCGGTCTTCGAATGTTATTCTACAAGTGTTTGACAAATTAAATCAAATCGAAACAATCACCACAAATTCAACAGGCGACGATGAGATAATAAGTAACGACATCGTATCCTGGCCGTTTTTTTCTTCAACACAGTTTGAGTCTGTTTTTATGCCCGTAAAACCGAGCTACCATGAGTTGGAACAAACGATTGGAGACCTAAAGAAAAACATCATTTCTCAAAAATTGAGATAGGTCTAATTGGGAGGATGCCATATGGATTTTGCGTTATCTAAAGAACTTCAGATGCTAAAAAAGGCGGTTTCTGAATTTGCGGCCAAAAAAATTGCACCCTATGCTGACGAGTGGGATGCAAACCATTATTTCCCTTATAAAGAAGCCATCAAGCCCATGGGAGATCTCGGTTTTTTCGGAACGGTCATTCCTGAAAAATACGGCGGAGAAGACATGGGCTGGCTGGCTGCCATGATTGTGACCGAAGAAATCGCAAAGGCCTCCAGTTCTCTGAGGGTTCAGGTCAACATGCAGTGTCTTGGAAGTGCGTTTACCATCTGTAAATACGGAGATGAAGCCTTAAAACAAAAATACATCTCCAAACTGGTCAACGCCGAATATTTGGGCGGATTTGCCATAACAGAACCTGATGCCGGTTCCGATGTCATGGCCATGACGTCCACCGCCGAAGACAAGGGCGACCACTGGTGCTTAAACGGTTCCAAGACTTGGATCTCCAATGCAGACGTTGCGGATGTGATCATCTATTATGCTTATACAGATCCGGATAAGGGCTCCAAAGGTCTTTCGGCTTTTGTCATAGAACCAAAAAACTTTAACGGTGTTAAAACATCGGTTCTAGAAAAAATGGGGTCCCACTCCTCTCCCACCGGCGAAATATTTTTAACCAATACAAAGGTCCCCAAGGAGAATATCATTGGAAAACCCGGAGACGGTGCAAGGATTCTCTTCGGATCTCTCAACCAGACCCGGCTTTCGGCAGCCGCCGGTGCCGTTGGTGTTGCACGGGCATGTTTGGAAATATCGCTAAAATATTGCAATGAACGCAAACAGTTCGGAAAACCCATCGGCGAGTTTCAAATGAATCAGGACATGATCGCTCAGATGTCCACCGAAATCGAAGCCGCCCGTTTTTTGGTTTACAAAGCGGCCTGGGCAAAGGATCAGGGAAACCTGAACAACGGTCTCGATGTGGCACAGGCAAAATATTTTTCAGGCGAAGTCGCTACCAGGTGTGCCAACTATGCCATGCGGATTCTGGGAGCGTACGGTTATTCCACCGAATATCCGGTGGCCCGTTTTTATCGGGACACACCAACCTATACCATGGTAGAAGGATCGGCCAATATCTGTAAATGGATCATTGCTTTAGATCAGCTCGGCATCAAAAAGGCAAACCGGTAAACCATAATGACCAATTTGGAATCGTCAAATAAGACTGCCTTGCTATTTCGAAAGTACTGCAACGGTTAACATTATCTTGAGCGTAAAAGAGAAAATTGTTAAAACCCAAATTGAGCAATTTTCAAGTTTGCTGCAGATACAAGGAAGATGTTGTTTCGCTATAGTCGTCTATGCGGAACGACATCTGACGCAGTAGATGCGGTGAAATTGGAAACGCTCAGCTTAGGTAGAATTAATAGGAACTTAGCTCAACTCTCATGTGATTCTTTGAAACTTCGTAAATGTTAATGTCGACCAATTTATAGGATTTCAGCATCAAGTCGTCCGCGAGTGCTTTGGCGTTTCCTTTAAATTCAACGCTGATGATAGTTTCATTGGTCTTCAATTCTTTTATCTGAAGATTCTTCACCCCGGATATTTTGCTGATTATGCGGATGAACTTCTCAAAATTTGCCAGATTTTCCGTACCTTCAACGACGATCCCTATCATGTTGGTCTGCTCATCTTTTTTCTGCCAGGCATCAATGATCTGGATAGCCAGTGTTTCACCTGCAAGTGAGCCGGCAGCAGATAACGCTTTCCGGGCGCCTATTGTTTCATCGGCATCTGCTGTGACAGCACTCTTAGTTATGGTGGCGATTTCGTCACCCGTATCTGTCCGAATGGCACGTGCGAATACAACTCCTTTGAAAGACTTTATGTCTTTTCCCATGATATTCTGCGCCTGGTCTATAATTGTTTTACCCACAATGACGATATCCGCCTTTAAATTGAGACCGAGGTCAATGGCTTCTTTCTTGTCGAGATCAGGTTTGTCGTATCCATCATCAATGCTTGTGTTTTGAGCGATACTCGGATGATTAAGCACCGGAAGCCCCTTGTTTCTCATGGTTTCGATAAAAGCGTTGATCGAAAATATTTCCCCGAAAATCGCTTTTTTCCCCCACCAGTATTTTGGTGAAGTGTCTTCAAGGTTTTGTTCTGAAACTAAAACCAATATTTTTGGCAAAGACTTGCCACCTGACATAATCCCGGCGTTTGACATAAGTTTTGTTAAGCTGGCGATGGAAACGTTGGCCTCCACCATTACCTTGTAAGCATTTTTAATCTTAAATTCTGCCAGCACTTTGTAACCCTGAATGAATTTGCCGGTTTTATCATAAAGCGCTTCGTTGAAGCTTTGAAATGTTTGATTTAGGGATTCCGGTGGTATAAGGTCCAGTGCCACGCTCTCCACGGCGGATACCAGACTATTTTCAATGGCTTCTTTTCTTGCACGGGCAGAATTCTCTTTATAGATTTTACCGGTTCCGATGACCACAACGGTTTTGGTAGAAATCTGATCTTCAGCCTGAGCGTTCACAGAATGTGGAAAGAAAGATAAAAGGCAAAAGATTATAAAAATAGATCTGATTAAGGTTTTGGAAGACACATCCATATTTTTTTTACCTCCGCTCCCGACGAAATGATTTTTTTTCAATTGATGAATTTTACATTTTACGAGGTCGTCATGCTAGAATCAACAAAAACCTAAAATGAGCGTTTCAAAAGTTCCGGGACAACGTATAATCGGCAATCATCAACAGGACCTCTTTTGTTTTTGAGTTTTGGAAGACGGCGAGTGCTTCCTTTGCATTTTTAACATATTCTGTAGCAAGATTTTGAGTATACAATTGACCTCCATACTTGTCTATCATCTTTATCAATGTTTCAAAATCGTTAACAGAGAAATTTTTGTTTTTTATTATGTTTTCCATGCGGGTTCGATTTTTTTCGTCAGCCGATTTGAGTGAATAAATGACCGGCAGGGTCATTTTTCCCTCTTTGAGATCTGCCCCCACTTCTTTCCCAAGCGTGGCGGTATCTAACGTATAATCAAGAAGATCATCCACCATCTGAAAAGCGATGCCAAGGTTGAAACCATAATCTGACAGGGCGGTCTCTTTTGTTAGTGACACATCTGCGATCAGGGCTCCCGAACGACATGTTCCCTGAAATAGAACAGCAGTCTTACGTTTTATAATTTCCATGTACTCTGCTTCCGTGAGGTCCAAGCTGCCCTTTCTCATCAACTGATGAATTTCGCCCTGGGACATATTTTCTGTAATTCCTGATACGACCTTAATAACATCAGGCTGTTTTGTTTCAGCGGCAATGGCCAGTGATCGTGCGAGCAGAAAGTCTCCCACGAGGACAGTAGCAGCATTGCCCCATATGGAGTTGGCCACTGGTTTACCTCTTCGCAACGTCGCTTCGTCCACGAGATCGTCGTGCAAAAGGGTGGCGGCATGCAGATATTCAAAAATGGTTGAAAAAACCTTGTCATAGTCTCCTTTGTAACCACAAATTCTGGCCGATAGAACCATGAGTAAAGGTCTTAACCGTTTGCCCCCGCTAAACAATATATGCCCGGCAATTTGAGAGACCAGGTCTAAATACGGATTTAAGTTTTGCTGAAGAGCGACCTCAATTTCTTCAAGATCATTTTCTACCTGCATAAGGATTTTATGTTTTAAATCGTTCATACAACTTTTCCCTTGAGATCATACTCGGAAGCTTCCTCAATCCTGACATTAACAAAGGATCCGATGTGTAGGTTCCCGGAATGAATATCGGTGATGCCGTCGACTTCCGGAGCTTGGAAAAATGTTCTACCTTTATATAGGTTGTTGTCCATCGATTCTTCCACAAGGACATCATAATTCTTGCCGATGTGTTTACTGTTATTGAGCAAAGATATTTTCTGCTGGGCAGCCATCAGCCGGTTGTATCGATCCAGGGCTATGCTTTTATGAATGCGGTCCGGAAGCTTGTGGGAAGGAAGATCTTCAGCGTCGGAATAGATGAATACCCCAAGGTTATCAAAACATATGTCCTGTATAAATGTTGACAGGGCTTCAAAATCTTTATCTGTTTCTCCTGGAAAACCAACGATGATGGCTGTTCTGAGCGCTGCATCAGGAACAGTGGATCGAATGTTGTCAAAGAGCCGATACAGATCTTCAGATGTATAATTGCGCCCCATTTTTCTTAGAATCCGGTCGCTGGCATGTTGAATCGGAACATCAAAATAAGAACATATGTTTCGATGTTCGGCAACCGTTCGAATAAAAGAATCCTCTATGCTTTCAACATGGCCATAAAGTATTCTAACCCAAATATTATCGGATAGTTCGGATATTTTTTCAAGCAGTTGATAGAGCGGTACAGGGGGGTGAAGATCCGTGCCGTAATGGGTGGTATCCTGTGCAATTAAAATGAGTTCCTTGACTCCGGATGAGACCAGATCACGCGCTTCGGAAACAATATCTTCGAGATGGCGGCTTCTATGTTTTCCCCTGAGCTTTGGGATGATACAATATGTACAGTGACGGCTGCATCCTTCTGCGACTTTAAGATACGCCATGTAAGAAGAACTCCGAATCCTCAAAGATTCCTGCTGTTCATAGGAAATGATATTCGGGTCCGGTAGAAAACACCTCCCAATATTCAAATCGTCGTTTGCAGCCGTTACAATTTTATCAAAAGCACCGGTCCCCAAGAACACATCGACTTCCGGCAGTGTTTCGACAATGGCTTCCCTGAAGCGTTCCGGGAGACATCCGGTGATGATGAGACGTCGGCAGGTTCCGTTGCTTTTGAATTTTGCCAGTTCTAAAATGGTGTCGATGGATTCGTTGACTGCGGATTCAATAAAACTGCACGTATTTACAATGATTGTGTCGGCGTTTTGTGGATCTTGTGTGATGCGCCATCCCGCTTTTATCAATCGACCCAGCATCACTTCGCTGTCGACAAGGTTTTTTGCACAACCTAAGCTGGCCAGATAGAGTTTCATGTAATAATTTAGTCCTTTGAAACAAGTCGATTTCAAAGAAGC
>PKTV01000417.1 GCA_002868985.1 Desulfobacteraceae bacterium
CTTTGTATAAAGGTCAAGACTCACAAAGGAGTCATATAAAATTAATATCGAAGCTTGTCAATAAAAAAGCAGGGTTTAAAAGCGTTAAACACCATTTTATTCTGAAACTATGGCGCTACACTTTTTCTAATTGTCTGATGCTATTGTATAGATCCTCGACATGCTTTTCAAGATGCTGCCGGATGACCGGAACCTCCGGAGCCTGTGAAGGATATGTACGAACAATGGCGTTATTCAGATCAAAAAAATCTGCGCGGCTGCAAGATAAAAGATGCTGCCGGAAACCGTCGTTCAAAGGCTCTGCAAAAACGCTGATCTCTGGTTTTAATGCCAGTGCTTCAAAAAAACCTTTCAGAATTCCTTTGAGTGCCACATCATCAGACCACACGATGTCTCCAACCCCATCCAGCCGGTCAATCCGCATTTTGATTGCCATATTTAAAAAAAATACCAACAATGCTTCTATAATCAATTCAGAATCCGGTTCTATGGATTCAGACACGATAGTGTTTTCATACATGGATCTGTATTGTCTCACGGTGACAAGCTTTAACTCGATATCATCTTCTTGACATGTTAAAACAAAATCACCGGCAGCATGATGCCACGAAAATATCTGTTCAAAATTTAAAACGTTATAATAATAGGTTAAAATCTTCGCGGCCTGCCGGTAAAGTTCCATGGTTTGATGGGGGGTAAGGAAAAAGTTGCCGTGTTCATGATCCCATACAATGATCTTGCGCTTCCCATCTGACGGATCAAGGGACATGTGAAATTCGCTAAACCCCTCGAACCATTCACCTAAAAACATCCGGGTTTCAACTTGATCCATCTTTGTAAAAACGCTGTCTAAAGCGTATACTTTGGGAATAAATGAATCCGGGTACTGTGTGTTGAGCCTTTTTAAAAGCCGGTATTCTCTTTGAGCATATTGTTTTCCGACGTCTGTAACAGCAACGTTCAGGACAAAGGGAATCTTGACGGCCTGCAAAACGGCTTCAACTTTGGATGGATGATAAAACTCGCCGTGTTTGTCGAGAAAAATTCTGATCTCTTCTATTTCGTCAGCTGTTATATTTCGATGAAGATATTGGGAGACGGTTTGTGTAATGATCGCATATCGATCTCTTTGCAGAAAATTTCGCACGGCGGTATAATAGTCGCCGTGATTTATGAAAATATCACTATCCGGCTCAAATGTTCTAACGGATGGATGTCGGCTGAGGGGAATGGGAGTCAACCATACAAAATCACCCTCCCGGACAGGATTGTTTCCGCTGGATAAAAAAAACTTGAATCTCGGCATGCAGGCTTCTTCTGCTGATATTGTTTATCTGTATTTTTTGATTTCATCTAAAATTTCAGGGGCAACCTCATAACCGAACTCAACCGCTTTATCCACATATTTAACAGCAAGCGCATATTCCCCTTTTTCGAGGTAAGCGATGGCCAGGTTGTTGTATGCCACGGCAAAGTCAGGTTCGAGGTCAATGACCTTCAGGCTGGTCTCGATGCTTTCATCAATCATCCCTTTCATGAGATATGCGTTGGCCAATGTGGTATAGGCTTGCAGGAATTTGGGATTCCATCGAATCGCTTTTTCAAGGGCAGTGATCGCTTCCTCAATATTTCCCAGTTGAAGTTCCGCAAATCCAATATTTCCATAACCTTCGGAAAACCCTGCCCTTGCCTGCACCGCCGCCTTATTGTATTTAAGGCAACCTTCTAAATCTCCGCGCTGCAAACAGATCCCTCCCAGCTGCACATACGCCTCTGCAAGATTCGGGCTACACTCGACAGCCGCAAAAAGTTCTTTTTCAGCTTCCTCGTATTTTTTAAGCCCCAGTAAGCCAACTGCAAGGTTATAATGGGATGTGCCGCATTCAGGGTTTGCGGCAATGGCCGCCCTTTGGTGAGCAATATATTCTTGTACGTTTTTTGCTTTTGTCATTGTATAATCCTTATTTTTGTTTTGTATTTAAAGTAACGTTTCGCACCCGAATATTGCTATAAAGCCTTTTATGTAGCAGCTCAAAATATTTTTTTAAAAGGAAAATATTTCTTCAAATCAATAAAGTACGGCGCGAAAATACAACGTATTTATTATATTTAAAAATTTTCCCGGCCTGCTACGCTTTTCTGGATTTGCTAAAAATTAAGGGTGCAAGACTTGAGATCCAATTTTAAACTGTTTTGGTTATTATTTCATCAACCGATTGTCAAGGGAAAATAAAACGTGGACATTATTTGAAGACCGATCTTTTTTCTTGACACAACGTATACCTTTTTTTAGGTTTGAAGTTCAATCATTTTAATACGGTACCCTGATTGTTTTACAAAGACAACAACCATATGTGTGAAAAGGGGGATTTATGATCGCAGGATGTTTCACGGCAATTGTTACACCATTTAAAGACGATGCTGTCGACTATGAAGGTCTGGGTAGATTAACAGACTTCCAGATCAAAAATGGAATTACCGGAATATTGGCCGTGGGGACCACCGGAGAGAGTCCTGTTTTGAACTGGGATGAACATAACCGTGTTATTGAAACCGTTGCAGAAAAGACAAAAGGTAAGTGTCTTTGCATTGCCGGTGCCGGAAGCAATAACACAAAGGAATCTCTGGAAGGAACAAAACATGCTGTCTCGGTCGGTGCAGATGCGGTTCTGCTGGTGGATCCATACTACAATGGACCCAGTTCTATTGAAATACGCAAAGAATATGTCGCTCCGGTGGCCAAAGCTTTTCCGAATATAGAGATTATTCCTTATGTCATTCCGGGCAGAACCGGTGCGCAACTGTTGCCCCAAGATCTGGCACTTTTAAATGAAACGTTTGATAATGTTAATACGGTCAAAGAAGCCACCGGTAATATTGAAAACATGAAGAATACAAGAAGATGCTGCGGATCGGATTTTACCATATTGTCCGGTGATGACGGGATGACATTGGAAATGATGTTGGACCCTGAAATAAAGGCTTCCGGAGTCATTTCCGTGGCGTCGAATGTTGTGCCCAAAGCGGTGTCACAGATGGTTCACCTGCTTCAGGAAGGTAACCAGGCTGAGGCCAAAAAACTGCTCAGCGCCCTTGGACCTCTTTTTGATCTGGTAACGGTTAAAACAATGGAAGCGACACCCTTTGGTGAAGTGGTATGCCGCGCCAGAAACCCGCTGGCTTTCAAAACACTGATGTCGATTCTGGGAATGCCCGCCGGCAGGTGCAGGCAGCCTCTTGGTAAAATGACACGAAACGGCCTGGAAACGGTGCTTAAATCAGCACGAAAAGTACAGACGGACAATCCTGAAATATTGAAACCTGTGGCCGAATTCTTCAACGTTGACATTGAGGGGCGCTTGAACGATCCATCTATATTGGAAGGGCTTTATTACAAAGAATATTGACGACGTCGTAAAAGTAAAAAAAAATTTGCGGAAATCTTTTGTACTTTCAGGTCTAACAAATTAATATCTAAGTATGTATTTTAAATAAAAGCCCCAAACACTTAATAAAACATGGTTTGATGCCGGATATTATCATGCTCAACATGAGGTGTCCGGCATCAAAATTCTTATCTAAGAGTTCGCATCTTCTTTCAATTTAAAACTGCCTTCTTTAAACAAAACATCTTTTAAACATTTTAATCCAAA
>PKTV01000341.1 GCA_002868985.1 Desulfobacteraceae bacterium
ATTGAAGCCGTTCTTTAATTATATATATCCCGGAATCTATACAAATTATTGAAAATATTTGATATTTGTCTATCTTTAGCGCCTGCATCAAACATGGAATAATGGAATGTTGGAATACTGAAAGGTTGGTTTTTAAAGGATATTATCCAATTTTAATTTATTCATCTGCACAAATTCTACCATTAACCCAAAATTGCAGTATCCCATAACCCATTAATCCAGCACTCCATCATTCCAATTGGGGCGAAGCTCCTATCTTGAACATTATCCATTTAAACATTCGAGCATTTGACCGCATTACGACCCCATCTAAAGCGTTCATATATTATAGATAATCTAAAGAAATTATAACAGCCGCATCAACATTCGACCCATTTGATCAGTTTACGACCCCACCTAATACGTCCACATATTATGAGCAAATTCTCAAAAAACAGGAACATTATTTTAAGAAATGCATATTTATCATTTGACAAAATTTCAAGTACTTTATATTAAAAATCTCTTGGAATCCATGATTCAATAATCAAGGATTGAGGCCTTAACGATGTTTAAGACCATCTATCTTTTAAGCTAAATTTTGGAGGTCTGTTAAATGGTTTTTAATGTGCTTCTTTATATTTCTCTCGGTATTTTTATCCTGGGGCTGATCTATAAGGTTTACACCTGGTGTTCAATGAAGATCGGCATTTCAGCTCAGGACTACACGCCTTCTCAGAGATTTTCCGCAGCTGTCAAAGGAACTGTCGGGGTTGTATTCAGTTCAAAGATTTTGCTCTTTATCAAAGCCTTTATTCTGGACGTGTTGCTGCAAAAAAGGATTTTGAAAGAAAGTTTTTCGCGCTGGATAATGCATATGCTCCTGTATGGCGGATTTATGCTCCTTCTTTTGATGCATGCCCTGGAAAAATTCGTCTCTGCAAAACTCTTTTCCGATTATTATTCAACCGTCAATCCATTTATGTTTTTAAGAGATTTTTTCGGGTTCATGGTAGTGGTCGGTATCGGTATCGCGATATTTCGACGATTCATAATGAAAGTGCCGCGGCTTAAAACCAGCGGCATGGATGTCTATGCGATATTCATTGTGGTGGTGATTATCTTTTCGGGTATTCTTCTGGAAGGCGTTAAAATTACGTCTCACACAGCATTCCAGGGAATGGTGATGGATTACGCCGGTCTCGATGAAGATGGTGACGCTGAAGAAATTGAAGCCCTTGAAAGTTACTGGGTCGAAAAATTTGACGTTGTCTCTCCAAATGTGCAAGGTCCCTTTGAAGAGGAGATATTAGAACAGGGAATGGAAAGTCACGAAGCCAATTGTGCGGAATGTCATTCTCCTCCGGGGTGGGCGTTTACGGGGTATGCGGTTGCCAAAACAATAAAACCGATGGCTCTGACACTGGATAATGCGGATGCGGCAAACATCCTGTGGTACATTCATTTTTTGGCATGTTTTATCGGTCTGGCCTATCTTCCTTTCTCCAAGATGTTTCATATCATATCCACACCGGTGAGCCTGCTGGCCAATGCGGTTATGGAAAAGGAAACCGCGGACCCTGCGAATATTGTTACACGACAGGCCATGGAACTGGATGCCTGTACCCATTGCGGTACCTGCAGCCTGCGGTGCTCCGCCTCGACGGCCTTTGATGTTCTGGGCAATGAATATATCCTGCCTGCTGAAAAAATGACGTTTCTAAAAACCCTGGCTAAAGGAAAAGAACTCTCCGATGATAAACTGCATGCCATTCAGGAAGGTGTTTACCTTTGCACGAACTGTGATCGATGCACGGTGGTCTGCCCGTCCGGCATCAATCTAAAGGAACTGTGGTTCAACGTAAGAGAGGATCTGATACAAAGAGAACTGCCGGAACTGTTGACGCTGTCCCCGTTTTCCTTTTATCGCGGGTTGAATCGAAACAACATCGCTGCTGCTGATTATCAAAAACCCATTGAAACAGCGAGTCGTGCGGTTGCCTGTAATTTTGAGCAGGCGATGGACAAATCTATACCGATTTCCCTTTCAGACAGAGAAAGAGATGTTTCGAGTCAATTGCCGGGTGCCGAGACATTTGTCCATTGTTTTGGATGCCAGACCTGCACTACGGTGTGTCCGGTGGTGATGAACTATGAAAACCCCCAGGAGGTCGTGGGATTGCTGCCCCATCAAATTATGAACTGTCTCGGATTGGGTCTGACGGAAATGGCGACCGGTCCACAAATGCTCTGGGATTGTTTGACCTGTTATCAATGCCAGGAGCACTGCCCGCAGAATGTGAAGGTGACGGATGTCCTCTATCAATTAAAAAATCTTTCGATTAAAAATGCATGCATGCCGTCGAAAGAAGAGGCTGAAGTTTCAGAATCAGCAAGCCTGCCTTTGGAAGAAGATGCTGCGCCTTCAGAAGCAATTGAAGAATCCAACATGACATAATGAAAAGGATATCATTATGAAGTACGCATTATTTTTAGGATGTAATATACCTGCCAGAGTTGTTCAGTATGAAACCGCCGCAAGGGCCGTCATGCGAAAGATAGGTGTTCAACTTGTCGACAACCGGGATTTTAAATGCTGCGGTTATCCTGTTCGCAATTTGGACCGGAAAGCATTTCTTCTCAGCGCATCGGAGAATCTGGCAAGAGCTGAAAAATTGGGTTTAAACATCATGGCCTTGTGCAAGTGTTGTTTCGGGAGCCTGAAGGAAGCCGAGAATTTCTTAAAGGAAGAAGGAGATGTTCAGGAAGAGATCAAACATGCCCTTGCGCAAAAAGGTCTGAAGTATGAAGGTAAATTTGAGGTCAAGCATTTTCTTTCCGTACTGTATCATGATGTCGGGCTTGATGAGATAAAAAGTCATATCTTAAAATCTTATAAAGGGCTCAAGATCGCAACCCATTACGGATGCCATGCATTGCGGCCGAGCAAAGTGACTCAGTTTGATGATCCGATAGCGCCTTCTTTATTTGATAAACTGGTGGAGGCGACGGGTGCCCAAAGCATCGATTATAACAGCAAACTGGACTGCTGCGGGGCGCCGGTAATGGGGGTAAATGATGATCTTTCCATGGACATAACGGCAAAAAAACTGGCAAACGGGAAGAAGGCCGGCGCCGATTACTTATGCGCCGCCTGTCCTTACTGTCAGCTGCAATTTGACCATGTGCAGAATATGATGATGTCTCAAAATGGCAATAAGGCCCTTGCCTCCCTTGTCTATCCACAACTCCTCGGTCTGTGCTTGGGTATCGATGAAGAGACGTTGGGAATCCACATGAATCAGATCGATATTACTGAAATCACATCTTTTTTAAATCAGGAGTAGAAAATGTCAAAAGAAAAAACAGGAGCAGTGATGGTGGTCGGCGGCGGGATCACGGGAATGCAGTCGGCATTGGATCTGGCCAATGCCGGGTATTATGTCTATCTGGTTGAAAAATCCGGTTCCATCGGCGGGATTATGTCGCAACTGGATAAGACCTTTCCAACCAATGATTGTGCCATGTGAATTATCTCGCCCAAACTGGTCGAGGTCGGCCGGCACATCAACATTGAACTGATTACCCTTGCAGATGTGGAAAGCATTTCAGGTGAAGAGGGTAACTTTAAGGTAAAAATCAACAAACGTGCACGAAGTGTCAA
>PKTV01000194.1 GCA_002868985.1 Desulfobacteraceae bacterium
AATCCGTGCCCAGAGGACCAGGTTCTCAAGGATTAATAAATGCTTAGAATCATAAATGGTTGAAGAGAAATAATGTCTAACCCCCAACAAACGACGAAAAGCGATCCATACATCACTGTTTGTGACCTGACCATGGCCTATGGCGACTTTGTCGTCATGAAAGACCTAAACTTTACAATAGATCGTGGTGATATCTTCATTATTATGGGGGGCAGTGGTTGTGGGAAAAGTACACTCATGAAAATCATGGTGGGACTCAAGGAACCTGCAAAAGGACGGGTTCTTTATAACGATATGAGCTTTTGGGAGACAGACCCTTCCGATAGGATGAATATAATGAAACATATCGGAATACTCTATCAATATGGTGCACTCTGGAGTTCTATGACCCTGGCTGAAAATGTAGCATTTCCGCTTGAGGAGTACACGGATTTGGGTCATAACGATATTGGGGAGCTGGTGTCTTTAAAGCTTGCCATGGTAGGCCTTGCAGGATTTGAGGATTTCTATCCTTCGGAGATCAGCGGAGGCATGCGGAAACGGGCCGCACTTGCACGTGCCATTGCATTGGATCCGGATATTCTGTTTTTCGATGAGCCATCAGCAGGGCTGGACCCCGTCAGTGCAAAAAGGCTGGATGACCTTATTTTGGAACTGAGAGACAGCCTCGGAGCAACTGTAGTCGTGGTAACACATGAACTGGCAAGTATTTTCGCCATCGGCAACAACGCCGTATTTCTCGACCCGGAAACCCGAACGATGATTGCCGAAGGAAACCCCAAGGTGTTGCTCGAAAATTCCAAAGACCCAAAAGTACTGAATTTCCTTATGAGGGGACGCACGGAGGGACATATATCTTGAGTAAAAGAGCCAGTAAAACCGTTATCGGTGTTTTTGTCGTAAGTGCGTTGGCTTTGGTTGTCGCTGGAGTTCTCATCTTTGGTTCCGGCGACTTTCTGAAGGAAAGATACAAATTTGTGTTATTTTTTCAAGACTCTGTTAAAGGCTTGAATGTGGGTGCCCCTGTTGTTTTTATCGGTGTCAAGATCGGTGAAGTAAAGGATATTGCCGTGATACAAGATCCCTTGAAGTCATCCTTTTACATTCAAGTCATTATTGAGCTAACATCAGGTAAACTCAAAAAATCTATTACCAAGGAGTTCAGTGGTGTTAAAGAAATATATAAATATTGTAATCAACTCATAGAACAGGGTCTAAGAGCTGAGCTGGGCCTTCAAAGTGTGTTAACCGGCCAGCTGCAAATAGAGCTCGATTTCCATCCGGAAGAAAAATCCATACTTGTAGGGACGAATACAAAATATAAAGAGATTCCGACAATTCCTTCCAAATTTGAACGATTGACAAAGAGATTAGAAAATCTTCCTATCGAGGAGATTGTTGACAAGGTATCGTCCTCGCTAAATCGAATTGATGCATTGTTGAACTCATCTGGGACTGTGGAGTTCCTGCAATCTATGAAACTGACCATGGAAGACGCAAAAAAGATTTCTTATAAAGTAAACAAACAGGTTCAACCACTGATGAATAAATTAGATGAGGCCTTAGATGCGTATGGCAAGCTTGCCCAAAATTTGGATCGGCAGATTGTTCCTCTGTCATCTAACATCGAAGAGCTTGTAAAAGTGGTTACCGAAGCATCGAAACAAGCGGATAAGACACTCAAAAGCATTGAGAACGTTGTCGGCGAAGACTCCATTGCAACAGTGGAACTGACAACAACACTAAAAGAATTTTCATCTGCAGCAAGATCCATACGTTATCTGGCCGATTATCTTAACCGACATCCTGAAACTCTGGTCCGGGGCAAAACCGTAGACATTGGAGACAATAGATGAAAACCATGAAAAAATATTGTGTGGCTCTGATAACTGCCATATTGGGCGTTACCTTTTTGATCTCAGGGAGTTGTGCACTAAGATCGAGCACAACAACCAAATTCTACATTTTAAGCCCTCTGGTAAGTCCTGCGGTAGAGAAACAGGATGAAAAAAGAAATAAATGTAAGACAATAGGTGTTGGTCCGCTTCGTCTGCCAGCGTATCTTGATCGACCTCAGATCGTGACACGTGTCAACCCCAATGAACTCAAACTCGCTGAGTTTGATAACTGGGCAGAGCCATTAAAAGACAATGTTACCCGTGTTCTTGTTGAGAACATATCCCGGTTGCTCTGTACAGAGTCTGTTGTCACCTTCCCCTGGAAAAAATCTTCCCATATCGATTACAAAATAGACATTGAAGTTGTTTGGATGGATGGAAAACTCGGCGAAAAAGCCATTCTGGTCGCCCAATGGACCATTGTAGATGCATCTGACAAATCCGTCCTATTGACAAAAAAATCACAATACACCGAATCCGTTACCGAGACCACCTATTCAGCACTTGCCGCTGCATACAGCCGGTTGATTGCCAACTTTAGTCACGACGTTGCCGAAGCCATTAAGTCTCTCTCTTCATAGCACATGTATCATTAATCGACCCTGTTCAAGTCAACATTTTGACGACCACTTCCCATCTTTGTCAAATTTTCATCACAAAACCGACTCATACTGCTTAATAACCACCTAAATTTAAAAGAAAAACAATCCTTACTTTCTTCGCAAAACTCCGGCATACTTATTGCTTGTTCAAAGCTGATCAATATATTCTTTATTTAAAACAATTTTTGGACAATATTTTTCCATCTGCTATAACTTTATGAAACTGAGCAAAAAACTCATATCGACCACCTTGTTTACGGTCCTATTGCCGCTGGTAATTGTAACGACGGTATCCCTTTGGTATATCACCGGGCAATTCCGCGACCTGTATATGGATTCGGCTCAGGGTCATCTTCGGGCTGGAGCAGAAAAACTCTCGGTATATTTTGCACAGCGTGTTTCTGAGGTTTCCACTTACGCCAACACTTCGCTGATACGCACCATGGACTGGCAGAGAATCGGACCTTTTTTGCAAAAGGAGCTTAAGCGCCATAATGGAGCGTATGAAAAGCTCTTTCTGGGAGCGCCAAACTCCAACTACTATGTGACTTCCGGAGGCAACCCGGCCTATGGCGGATTGGCCAGCTTTGACGATGCAAACCCAAAAGCCAAGCTGAAATCCATCGCCAAACGTAACTACTGGCAATACCTGGTGGGTAACAATCCCATGGCGGATTCACGGACCTATGTATCAGATCCCATCATCTCATACACCACCGGAGTCCGTCAGTTGGTGGTCGGTGCTACTATTTTACCCGAGTCCGGCAGCGGGATCCTGGGTATGGTGGGCGGAACAATCCAATGGGATGTTATCAAGTCGCTGATCAACGAAGTGCAAGACGGAATTCTCAAAGATTTCGGCAGGTCGGCCAAAGTGTGTCTGGTCACACAAAATGGTATCTACGTGTATCATTGGGATCCTTCTAAAGCCATACATCTCAAACTTAACAATAATGGCAGACCCATTCTCAATGAAATCGGCGAAAAGGTCGCTGTGCGGATGAAGATCACCGAGGAGCCATCCAAAGAACTGGCTCTGGCCGGCAAAGAAATGATCCAGGGTCTAGAAGGCGTTGCTTTTTTTACCGATCCGAAACTTGGTCAGGAAATGGCCATCATTTTTGCACCCGTACAATCGGCCA
>PKTV01000233.1 GCA_002868985.1 Desulfobacteraceae bacterium
AATCTTTCTGAAGAAAAAGATAAATAAGATATCCGATGGTGCTCAACATGTAAAATATAATGACAACAAGAAATATAGGTTCCACTTAATATACCCTTTATGTGTCTATTACCTGAATCTCCACTAATGATTCGAATTCATACCCTTCACCCAAAACTTCAAGAAGCAATGAATTGATACTTTCCGTGTCGCCCTCTTTAAGCATTTGAACGAGGTTCCTTTCGATCAACTGTTCAAAAAGATGCTTATGCGCCTCGGGCTCGTGGTCTTGGCTTAAAAGTTTTTTGCGGATCGCGCCCATCAGCTTCAAAAGTTCGGCATATTCGTCTCCAAATTCCTTTTCGAGATGTTTTCGCAGTTTTTTGGCAAACGCAGGGCTTTTCCCTGACGTCGATATGGCAATAATCAAATCTCCCCGGTTTACAATAGACGGAAGGATGAAATTACATACTTTAGGACGATCTGCGATATTGCACAATAAGCCACGGCGTTCAGCCTCAGCATGTATGTTAAAATTCAATTCCTGGTTATCGGTTGCACCGATAACCAGAAATCGATCATCAAGATCAGTGGTTTGAAAAGGCCTTTCTTTAAGTTTTATCACGCCATTATTTGAAAGTTGGTGCAACTTTTCGGTGGCAGCTGTGCTGACAACCGTTACATTTGCACCACACGATAGCAATGTCAAAACCTTTCGGGTACCCACAGATCCGCCGCCGATCACCAGGCAGTCTCTATCTTTGATATCAAGATATACCGGATAATATCTCATGTCTCAGAAATCTATATTTATTGATGTTATTGACCTTCGCTTTCAGCTTCGCCCAACAAGAAGGAGCCTGAGGCGATCAATTGTCAAAATTCTATTTCCATCAAATCCTCAGCCAGCACCAATGGGCCGGAATACGTTTTGCGGCACTCTTTTTCCACATCCACCTGATCGCATTCAGGATAAAAATGCGTTAGAACCAGTTTGCGGACATTTGCTCTTTTCGCAATTTCACCGGCCAGAGAAGGCGTAAGATGCCCTTTTACCTTCAATTCATCGGGAAGCGCAGACTCACAGATTAAAAGATCTGCATCTTTGGAAAGCATCACCAGATTATCTGAAAAATCCGTATCACCGGAATAGACGACAGATTGTCCGTCCGGACCGGTGATTCGGTATGCAATGCTCTCCGGGTTGTGTTCCACAGGAATCGATTCCACCTTAAAATCATCAAACTGACGCATGTCATGATTGGTATTGTCAAGTTCAATGATTTTTAAAAGATCGGAATCGAGTTCGATCCAATGGCCATAAACAAGTTTCAAGTTTTCATAAAACTTTAATAATCCGTTTCCAGCCAACAACGTCAGCGGCTTTTTACGGCGGCTCCCGTCAGGATATTTATTGGAAAACAAAAACGGAACCAATTCACCGGTATGATCCGGATGAAAATGACTGTAAAAAATAAAGGAAACCTCGAAAATTTCAACGCCGGCTTCTAATAGCCTGCGCATGGTGCCGGCTCCGGAATCAAAAAGCAGGATGTTGTCATCCGTTCTCATGAGCACGGAACACGAACTTCTTTTGAGTGAAGGAACACATGTGCCGGAGCCGAGGATGGTCACAGACAGTTTGTTATGATTCGAGATCATTTCTTTCCTGCTCTTTTTTCAACCCGATTGATGATCCATCTTAAAAGCTTTTTATCATTTTCATAATTGACCTCGACCTTCAGCGCTTCAAGTGGAATTTCAGCACGTGCGGCACTCTTATGCCCCCCAGCGGAACCGAGACCACCGAAACTCTTTTTGGCAACTTTTCCTGCATCTTTACGAAGCCCGTCGTTTCTGAAAATAAGGACCAGTTTATTGTCAAATAAACCTGCTACGATGCTCCAGTCAACAGAACTAATTTTCATAAAAAAATCTGCGAGTAACACGCAGACATCAGGGTTTACAACAGGACCGATATAAGAATATGCACGTCCTTTACGAATCCGCTTATTGGAAAGAGCAAGTTCAAAAAATTTCAAAAAATCGAGTCTGAGTTCCGACCGCTCAATTTTATTGACAATGTTAAGGTTGGCATGAAGGTAAAGGAATTGAAAGGCCCTGACGTCTTCGATTAAGGTTTGGCGGACAAAGTTGTCCGTATCTGTCTTGATGGCATAAAACAGACCGGCGGCAAGCTTGGTCGAAGGCTTGATTTTTGCGGCCCTTAAATATTCGGTCATGATGCTGGCTGTGGCGCCGTATTTGGAGCGGATGTCCAGAAATGACGCATGAACGACCGTTTCAGGGTGATGGTCGATAATGACATCTATCGAAAAATGAGAAAACACCTCATGATGTTCCGGCTGGGAATCCACCAACACAACTCGGGTGAAACGCTCTTTAACGATGTCTTTAACAGGAACGAGGTTGACGCCCAATAGCCGGATCATGGTAATGTTGTCCGGACGTTTAATAATATTGATATTGGAAATGGTGACGTTCGACACTCTGCGCCAGAGCAACCTTTTAACCGCCATGGCGCTGGCAATTGAATCCGGATCGGCATTAATCAAAATGAGAACATGATCATCGTGTGAGAACTGATCATAAAAGCGTCTTAATTTTTCGGTGTTCGATATTGTCATTCAAAAGGCCTCGCCAAATTTACTAAAATATATTACAAATTAAGTTTATGCAATAATACATTTCTTTATTTGAGAATAGACAGCACCGCAAAAAAAAAGCACATACTGCTTGACAGTTTGGATTATTTTCTGCTATCTGACTAACGGTTTTAAATCAGCACAACCTGTCCATTTAGATATATTTTGGCAAATCAAGCAGTTATAATGAGACAGGACGCGCTACACAAAATGTCTTTCAACTATAAAAAAAACCGGCCGTGGATTGAAAATCTTTCCATAATTACACAACTCGGTCTGACCATGGTCGGTTGTATTTTTTTTGTTTTTTTATCGGCAGGTATCTTGATAGGTTTTTTGGAACCAGAGGTATATTTGTCGCCCTTTTTACAGTTTTAGGCGTTATTGGCGGTGGGGTTGTCGTTTATCGTCAGATCCTTGAAATTACTGAAACCAAAGAAGAAGATAACCATTCCAATCATGGAATCGATTAGGGAAACCCAAAAAAAATATTGTACCGGAGCGATTACAATCGCGATTTTTATAGGACTCTTTTTTATTCTCGCCGGCCAAAAACCTGTCGGCAAAGGGCTGATTCTAGGAACGATTTTCAGTATTATCAATTTTATAATAATGGGAGAAACCCTTCCCCTTCGAATCGGCAAAGCCAAGAATAAAACCTTCTTGTTATCCCTTGGTTCCATATTCTTCAGGTATATCCTTCTTGCCGTGCCGTTGTTCATTGCCGTTAAATTTGAGCAATATAACTTTATTTCTGTAATTGTCGGAATTTTTATGATTCAACTTTTCATTCTGGCGGATCATTTCATAAGTCTCATAACAGCTACTCGAAAAAAACAGGCTTAGAAATATTATGGAAGATCTCGGTTTAATCCATCAGCTTATCATTCCGTTTTTTGGCCACAATATAACCTTAAACCTTGAAGTCATCGTGATGACCTGGATCGTCATTATCGCACTTATTTGCTTTGGTTTTTTTGCAACCAAA
>PKTV01000164.1 GCA_002868985.1 Desulfobacteraceae bacterium
AAAGTTAAATCGCTTGTGGTTCTTTCAAAACGATCCCTAATCCACTCAGACAGCTTCCAGCTAAAAATTTAATCATACATAAAGCTCCTTGAAATCGATCTGCCTTAAAAGACCAAACGATTACAAACATGTTTAAAACACCCCAAAAAGTAGAACTCCTTGCACCGGCGGGCAATTTTGAAAAACTGGAGATTGCCATACACTATGGTGCAGATGCGGTTTACTTGGCCGGCAAGGAATTCAGTCTTAGAAACTTTTCCCAAAACTTTACCCTTGATGAACTTCAACATGCCGTCAGCTATGCCCGAAAACACCATGTGAAAGTCTATGCGGCTTGTAATGTATATCCAAAAAATAGCGAACAAAATTTAATTTTGGATTATCTTCATTCACTTGGTAAAATAGGGATAGATGCCCTTATCATTGCAGATCCTGGAATATTCATGACCGCATCCAAAGTCATACCCCAAATTCCCATCCATTTAAGTACCCAGGCCAATACAACCAATTTAAAAAGTGCCCTTTTCTGGCAAACACTGGGCATTAAAAGAGTTAATCTTGCAAGAGAGCTGTCCTTAATAGAGATCAAGGAAATTGCCCTTCACTGTGACCTTGAAATTGAAACTTTTGTTCACGGCTCCATGTGCATCGCTTATTCCGGGCGGTGCCTACTGAGCAGCTTTATGGCGAACCGTGACAGTAACCGAGGGATGTGCGCTCAACCCTGCAGATGGAAGTATGCCGTTGTGGAAGAGTTAAGACCCGGCCAATATATGCCCATCGCTGAAGATGACCGAGGGAGCTATATGTTCAGCTCAAAAGATCTGTGCATGATCGGCCACATCCCCGAAATAATTGAATCGGGTATCGTTTCACTGAAAATCGAAGGACGAATGCGGAGTATCAACTACCTGGCATCGGCAGTTAAAGTTTACCGTGAAGCCATTGATGCCTATTACGATAATCCGGAAAACTACGTGTTCCAAAAAGACTGGCTTTATGAACTCGAAACTGTAAGTAACAGAAGTTACTCTACCGGCTTTTATTTTGACGATCCCCACCAGATATCGCCGGCCTATGAGAATTTGAGAAATAGCGGAAAAAAATTTATTGCAAAGGTTACAGACAAACCCAAAAAACATGGGATTAAGATTGAGGTACGAAACAAAATTTTCAAAGGTGACACCGTTCAGGTATTAGGCAGAAAAGGCCCTGTCAAAAATGACAGGATTCATGCCATATTCGATGACCACGGGCAATCCTTGGCCTTTGCCCAGCCCGGGAGTATGGTGTTTGTTGCAATGGATAACGTGTGTTATCCCAACGATCTTATCAGAAGGGATGATAAATATTAATGGCATGAAACTTGAGAAGGAATTGAAATGAAAGGCTATATTCAAGTGTATACCGGAAATGGAAAAGGAAAAACCACAGCAGCATTGGGCCTGGCAATACGAGCTGCCGGCGCGGGCCTTAAGGTTTTTATCGCTCAGTTCATTAAGATGGGCGAATATAGCGAAATAAAAGCACTCAAAAGATTTGAAGATTTGATAAAGGTGGAACAGTTCGGAAAAGGCCGTTTTATAAAAGGCAAACCTTCTGCTTCGGACATCGAAGCCGCCCGGAAGGGTGTAGAAAAAGTCAAAGCGGCTTTTACGTCAGGTCAACACAATGTGGTTATCATGGAAGAAGCAAACGTCGCCGCAGGGCTTGGGCTTCTGTCCGTAGACGATATACTGAAGATTATGGATGAAAAGCCCAAGGATGTGGAACTTGTAATAACAGGACGGGGTGCGGATTCCCGAATCATTGAAAAAGCTGACCTGGTGACCGAAATGAAGGAGATTAAACATTATTTCCAAAAGGGTGTCAAGGCTAGAATCGGAATAGAAAAGTAATCCTTTTTCAACTCTCATCAATAAATTTTATGGCCGATTCAAATTTTTGGCTAATCGACAGCGTCATCTCAGCTGCATCTTCCAGCATTAAGGCAGCCTTACCCTTGTTTTTCTCTTTTGCTTTTTGAGCCCAATCCTTGTATGTTTGAGCATGATCCTCATTGTGCTTTATCCAGTGTTCAAGCAGTTTGATCATTTTTTCATCAAATGATAAAGCACTTTGCATCTCGTGATCATGGTGATGATGGGTCATTGATACACTCCTTTAATATATGATATCATAATATGGGTTCATGTGGCTTTTTCTGTTTCGCCATTGCATTCATATGATTTTACCTTAATTTTTTTCCGGCCTGCTAAGCTGTATTGGAGTTGCTTAAAATCAAGGGTGCTAAAATTGAGTTTGGTATTTACAGTCAAAGGATATAACAGTCAAGATATAATCTGAATTTTGCACGGGTCGGAGGATTTCATATGCAAGACACTTAAGGGCGAAGCCATAGTAAACTATTGCGAGCCCTTAATAACGAAGCAGATGAAAGTCTCCGACCCGCCCGAAGGGCAGATAATCTTGAAATAATAAAAGAAGAATTTCAAAAATACCCAACAGCAAAAAACACTGTCACAGAACTATTTGTAATGTTTTAGGATTGTCTGTGCAAGATTCAGATATAAAAACCATATGAAAATATCCGGATTCCATTTCAATAAAAAAAATGTTGCAATTTTACTTCTTTTTCTCTTTGGAATAATATTCGGAAGTATTGCAGGGTTTTTTATCGCCTTGACGAAAGATCTTCCACAAATTCGAAATCTTGAATCTTTCAAGCCATCTTCCATTACACGAATTTACTCCGCTGATGACGTGCTCCTTGCGGAATTCTTTATAGAGAAAAGGGATCCCGTACCGATAAAAATTATACCCGACAACCTAAAGAAAGCCTTAATCGTTACTGAAGACAGAAGCTTTTATCAGCATAGCGGCATCGATCTGAAAGGAATCTTAAGGGCCATCTTTCGAGATATCAAAGCTGGCAAATTTGTCGAAGGCGCCAGTACCATCACCCAGCAACTCTCCAAAACACTTTTTCTAAAACCGCGTAAAACCTTATTGCGAAAGGCAAAAGAAGCCTTCCTTTCTTTTCAAATAGAGCGCCGATATACAAAAGATGAAATCCTGGAACTTTACCTTAATCAGGTATACTTTGGCAGCGGTGCTTACGGCGTGGAATCGGCTGCCCGAATTTTTTTTGATAAACCTGTAAGTGATTTAGATCTTTCTGAATGTGCCCTTTTAGCCGGCCTCCCAAAGTCACCTTCGCGATACTCTCCTTTGATTGATAAAGATCTTGCGTTCAAACGGAGAAATATTGTTTTAAAACAAATGAAAGACACGGGGGGTATCACTCAAGATGTTTTTAACATTGCAAAAGAAGCACCTTTGAATCTAGCGAAACAAATCAAAAACAGGGTTAAAGCACCTTATTTTATAGAATTTATCAAATTTTTTCTTGAAAATACCATTGGTTCGTCAAGGCTTTACAAAGGTGGTCTTACCGTTGCTACAACACTCGATTTTAAATTGCAAAAGGCAGCGGAACTTGCTGTTGAAAAAGGGCTTTCTGTCCTCGAACATAGAATGAAAAAACGATTTATAAAAAATCCTGACCCCCAAAGCGCACTCATTTCTTTAGATGTGCAAT
>PKTV01000241.1 GCA_002868985.1 Desulfobacteraceae bacterium
ATTGATACGACAGGGTTTTTCCTTTGCTCACCCCTGAAGTCTCGCTTTCCTTCCAATACCTCAGGTAAATAGCCGGCATTAAATTCAAGGCATCTTTGGAACTGCCCGGTTTCGCTCCATCCTGCAGCCACACTTCTTTTTGCTCGATCACCTTCCAGATGGTTCCGGAGACTTTACTTCTGACCCGTTCACCCACGTGAGGAAGCCCCAACTTTCCTCTGAGTTCTTTGAACCTGTATGCCGACTGTTCACCGAAATCCAGAACTTTTTCACCAAAGATCATAATACCAATGGCCCCCAAAGGAGCGGTGATAAGGATCGACAGCACCGCCACGGCAAGAATCACTTCTCCGGAGGCCACACCGGCGGCAAGAGGAACCGCACCAATGGCCGCTTGCACGGTGGCTTTCGGTATATATGCTACCACGCAAAAGAGCTTTTCCTTCCAGTCAAAAGGCGTTCCAAACAAAGACACATAGGTACCGACACTTCTGAAAACAAGCCCGACAAAGATAACGATTGCCCCGGCCAAGCCAGCTTTCCACGCCACGTGAATGTTAACCTGAGCCCCAACCAGAACAAAAAGTAAAAGTTCTGCAAAAATCCAGAGCTTTTTGAGCTTCTGAGAAATAAGATGCGCAATCGGCTCGGCCTTTTCCAAAACAATAAAACCGATGGCCATCACGCCCAACAGGCTTGCCACAGGCACATGCTCTTCTATAACCGATTCGAACCATGTCAGCAAAATGGCGACCCCCATGACCATCATGGTGCGTTTGGGGGGGCGCCAGTCATACTTTGTAAAAAGCCGATACAAAAAATAGCCCGGAATGAGTCCGACGATAATTCCCAAAACAATGGAAATCGGAATATCAGCCAGTTGCAAAAAAATGTTCGTCTGTTCTCCTCCATACATGCCCAGAAATACGGTAAAAAGAACAATGACGAAAACGTCGTCCAGTGAAGAGGCCCCAAGGATGAGGGTGGGTATTCCCTTTTTGGCCCCTCGTCCCCGATCCATAAAATCGATCATTAGCGGCACAACAACAGCGGGTGATACCGCTGCCAGTATGCACCCCAGGATGGTGGCCTCGAGATAGGTGATATGGAGCAGTTTGGGTGCAACGAGTACAACACCGACAATCTCAAAAACAGCTGGAACCGCGCTCATGATGACGGCTGCACGTCCCACGCGATTCAAAGCATCGCGACGAAGTTCAAAACCTGCCCTGAGCAAAATTACGATGAGCGCTATTTTTCTGAAATCTCCTGAAACTTTCATCATTTCAGGAGACATGAAGTTCAACACATAGGGTCCGACCAGAACCCCGACAATCAGCATTCCGATGAGACCGGGCAATTTGATAAGTTTGAAGAGATAATCAGCACTGAGTCCGAAAATAATAATGAGCGCCAAACCAAAAGCCATACCGACCTCTTTTTAACCTAAATTGAGCATTTCAAATAGTGACAGGGATATATAAAATGAATAATTATAGATGAATACACATTGCTAAAATCGCTAATAGGTCTCATCCAATAGGTAAATGTATCTATTTAATAAATTGTCACCATTTGAAACCCTTCGGGATTGCCGATTTCACCAAATCTGATGCGTTATGAGACATTTGCAGTAGCAGACTACGACTGCATGTCTCATGCCTTGCAGCTTCGGCAAACTCGGCAATCGCTTAATTTAGGTTTAATCAATCGCTAATCAGTTTTTTAATCTCATCAAGAAGCGGTGACATCAGCGGACGCCATTTGGGCTGAATGGCCTTGTCACCATGCCAGGTAAATTCAACAGCATCAAATTTTTCAGGTATGATATGTGTGTCACCGGCGCCATATTTATGTTCCGGATAGTACTCTACCCAGAGCATGCGATGGGGATCGATGTCAAACTCCTTTGCCACAAGAGTGGCGATGTGACTGGTGCAGCTTCTGACCGACATTTTGCTGTCTTTGACATCGGAAACCACAACGATCACCGGCCTTATATGCATCAAGCCCTTTTTATCCCCCTTTTTGAGGTCATAGATGCGGAGCCTGCATTTTCCACTACCCAGTTTTAGCTTGCCGCCCCATCCTTTCCAATCGTATATATCATCGTAAATCAGCATCAAGTTAGTTCGCTTCGCTCAAAATTGGAGAAAGCATTATCGCGTATGCCCTGGAACTTCGTAAGTGGTACACGAACCGCTTCCGCAGGTTCTGGACTGGGATTTAACCCCCTGGTCTTTTCCGGAACCATCGGCCATACTGTAACTGGTTGAACTGAGAACCCGCTCAAGTTCTTCGCTCTCGCATTTTGGGCACTTGAGCTCAACTTCTTCATCCTTATTCATGACGAGCAGTTCAATAAATTCTTCACATTTTAAACATTTAAACTCATATATCGGCATAATTACACTCCTTAAAGTTTTTAGGCAAAATAGATACAACAAAGTTTAATATTTCTATTGATTATGGTATGTTAGATATCTCTTACTCTCGCATTTTTTCGTTTTTGTCAAGACATTTTATTCGTTTTTCATCACCTGAACCACACCCCAATATAACCAAAAAACCTTTAACGCATCCCAATCAAAGATAAACGCATCAACAATAGGTCGATTCCTTGACTTTCACTATGCTGATCTTAGTTTTTGTTTAACACATTGTTAAATTTAAACATTGTGGTCGACAAAAAGAACGTTGAATGATAGAATCCATAGAGGTTTTCATCACAGATAGTTCCTTCTATCCAATCGGCAGGGAGAATTATTATGAGTGAAATCGAAACAACGGCACTTTTAAATTTTTTCAACATGCTGCTCGAAGCAGAACGCGCTGGCGTAGCGGTCTTGAGTGAGCTGAATATGCGAACCGAGGACCAACGATTAAAACCTATTTTAAAAAAGTTTTTACGGGATGAGGGCGTCAACTGCCGAATTTTGATAAGCCTTATCCATGATCAAAATGCCAAGCCCAGCGACAAAACAGGAACATTCGTGGATAAAATACATGCACTGGATAATCTGGATGAAAAGATACAGCTTCTGATCCGCGGTCAAGCATGGGTAGCGCGTAAAATCAAAGAATTTCGCTTTAATCTACCGGCCGGATCGGCATACTGGTTTTTAGAGGCGATCAGAGTACAGCATGATGAAAATGTGGATACTTTGAAAAAATATTTAGACAAAACAGAACATCATTAATGGGGCAGTTCATGGCACGATGACTTGTCTTGGGAACGTCTCTGGTTATCGATAGGATCGGAAGGACCGCCGAGCACGTCACTGTAATCAAGACCTCGGATATCACTGTTATCGAGAAGCAGACCATCTGACTTCCATCCCTGTTGCTCACCTGTTGAAGAAATCACCTCATCGAGCTGAAAAATCCCCAAAAAAAATAGTGGTTTTTCGTGTTGACTATTATTTTTCTATCATTATTCTTTAAAAATAAGACTACAAGCCATCTCAAAAATGCAGATCACGTTCAAGGACAAGGCGTTAGACGCCGTAGGCGTCATGTGTCACATATGAAAAAGCGGAACATACATGGGGAGTATGTGAGCATTTTGAAGAGGCTCGCGACCCACCTTTAGGAATA